>NZ_JAQUHV010000018.1 GCF_028681615.1 Sulfuricurvum sp. | reverse complement strand
CTGGCAGCTTCTTGTTTGAACTCGTCTGTATATCTCGGTGGCATTCACTTCTCCTGTCGCCTTTCGCTTCTGTCATATCGACATAATCGGCGTCTTAAAAAGTGTCTACATTTAAGGGGTCATTCCAGCGGTTTAATCTCACTCACTACAAAGACAGCGTTTATATTAACACGCCAAACATTCAGATGATCGAGAAAGTGATTATCTATAATAAGGCACTAAAGAACGGTTTAAACGCTCCATTGTGGCGCATTGAGTTTACAGTGACGATACCGAACGCCCAACACATAGCAATACCGCTTCACGATATGAAAGAGATCATAGACACCATCGAGGGGAATGTATGAACAGCAAACAGCGCAAAGCACTCGAAGCGAAAGCACGAAAGAAGATCAAGGAGATAATGAGGAAACACCCATTATTCAAAGATACGGCTATCACAGTCACGTTTAAACCCTAAGATAACCCTATGGAAATTCAACACCTTAACCCCTTGATTGTGGGGCTTATAAGTAAAAATTCAACAGCAAAAGTTCGATACAAAAACGTAGTAAAAACTTAGCAGTAAGTGGGCAAAGAAATGAACACAAAGGACACACTAAAAGCTCATTGTGTAGGGGCTTATAGAGAAAAGGAGACACTACAATGAACGCTAAAATGGGCGCACAACTCCAATTAAAAATTATGGTTCAGAACTTGAAAAAACTTGAAATCAATCTCAACATTTCTCAACACCTATTTTCTTGCTCAAACAGCAAAACGCAACACCAAAAGGGTGCTCTAATGCCGTAATTTATGGGTTATCGTAAAAAAACGCAACACTATTATTATGATTTATACAAAACAACGAATAAAGAGGCTTAAGATAGGGAGTTAAAAAGAGGTGATTTTCTCTAACCTTAAGAGCTAAAAAAAGATAAAAGCCCTATTTTGTGGGGTTTGCTCATTTAAGAGTCAATCGGCTTAAGGTTGAGATTTTACGCTCTAAACTTAAAGAGCCTATTTATAGGGATTTACTGGTTAACATAATGCGAATTATATTGGAAATAATTTATTACACAAAGAGGGTTTTTAGCCCTTATTGCGGATATTATCGACCGTATCAGCCATTATATCAAATGCTTTACTCTTTGCATAATTATCAACCCACGACGGAACCCACGACGGAACATCCCCTTTATTCCAATTAACAACAGAGTTATAGTTCATCCCTACCAATTCGGAGAACTCTTTTTTACTCAGTCCGACCGCTTTTAAACTCATTTCAAATTCGTTACTATCCACTAAAAGCCTTTATGTACATGATTAATGAGCTAAATTATAGCAAAGGTTCATTTATAATGTGTGATAGCTATTGACTTACAGCACATTTATAGTGTACTATTTTATTTAATTAGTTCACATATAATTAACAAAGGACGAATCAAATGAGAACAGATTACGAGTTGCTAAGCGACAGAATCTATGCAATAGGTCATATTACATCAGCCATAAGAGAATCAGAGCGACACGGCACTCTAACCGATGAAGGCGTAAACAGCGAAGTAACCATGATTCTCCTTGACTTATTGGGTGAGTGTGCAGAGCGTACAAAAGAACTTTATGATAAAGCGTGTGAAGCAGGGGCAAAAGTATAAAGGACCATTAATATTTTAGGAATGGGTGCAGATCAAAAAAGATTCATAAGCCCATTATGCACCCCCATTCGTAAGGGGTGAAAACCCACTGGGTTATTTTGGGTTTAATCCTCTCTCATAGCCTCGACAAGCAAGGATTATAATGTACTTTATAACGTACCTTTTTTACATAAATACCTAAAAAACATCGTAAAATAGGTATGTGTTGGTTGAGCTAGGGTCCACCAGTACACACATACTTTCAATCATCTACCATTCACTATCTCTTTTAGCCAAACAATATAGATTCGTGTTAGTTATATTCAACACCGTTTATACTCTATGTTAAAGTATAATACTCTTCTTATGAACCCATTACTCCGACGTATTCGAAACAGCTTTTTTGTTCTTCTCATTTTTCTCTATATGATTTTCGAGGAACTCATCTGGAAAAGTGCTGTTGCGCCGATCATACGATTTATTAATGCATTTCACCTCTATCGGCGTTTTTTGGACTACATTCAGTTCCAAGCCAGTCCTCTGAGTGTTTTGATCTTATTCATGGTCCCGTTTGCTGTAGGTGAAGTGATCGGTACTTTGTCTGCGATTCTGGCTGCCCAGTTGCATCTTTTAAGTGCCGGACTCCTTTATACGATGAAAATACCGCTCATTGTCGTTGCGCTCGGCATTTTGCAACACGGAAAAGAGAAACTTCTCTCCTACCGATGGTTTGCGCTGTGCTACGGCTGGGTGATGGTTCAGTTGGACAGGCTCCACAGCAGCTTGCTGTATCAGCAAGTACACTCCATACTTATCCGCCTACGTAACCGGTTTTCCAACCGTTCAGGCCATCTTAAACGCTGGATAATACGTGTCTACCGCCGTATCCGTTATTCAAGAAATAAAAGTTGACCAAAAAAAGTATAGAGAGAAAGATTCGATAGATGAATGAGGCAGTCACTCGATAACTAGGAAAGCCTAGCTATCGGGCTGAATCATCACGCCGCCATTTCTTGTTCATCAAGATGCAGATAGACTTGAAAAAATGCATCGATGTCATCAATGTGAAGTGATCTGGAAAGAAGCCATGGAGAACCGTTTTCGGCCTCATAGCTTATAAAATTGTCTTTGTCGATGTATTTCATCGGATAGAGTTCTCCGATGTCCTCGACCATGATATCAAGCGGATAGAGTAGAACATTGTCGTGTCTTAGATCCATTGTTTGCACCCATAGGGTATCCAAACTGCCCATTACATCCACTTCATCGGGTCCAAAATTCATTAATGCGACTTGTCGCATTGAAGTACCTCGAGTATTCATTGTAAATCCTTTCCGTATTTTAAAATCCAAAACGGGTGGAAATCACTCTCTTAGATTCTTTTAAATTTCTCAGTCACATTCTCTATGACCAGACTAGAAAATCATTTTGTCCTGCACTGATTGAAATATAGCACTCTATATTGATAACAAGTATTAATATTTATAGAATAGAAATAAAATCAATTTTATTTAAGTAATCGTTTCGCTACCTCATCCGATAGCGCCGAAACTATTTTCGCAACCGTATCATCCCATCCGCTTGGCGTTTTCTGTCTAAAAAGACGCATCACATTCGGATACCACGGGGAATCATCCCTATCTCGCAACCATCTCCAATCACATCCGACAAAAGGGAGCAATACCCAGCACACTTTGCCTAACGCACCGCAGAGGTGGGCAACCGAGGTATCGACACAAATCACCAAATCCAGCTGGGAAATCAGTACCGCCGTATCGGCGAAATCCTCTATCGCTCTCTCAATGATCGGCTGTTTCACCTGATTGTCACTTAACATCCCCTTTTGCAGACTCACAAAGGTCACATTCGGCACCGACCATAACGGCTCCAATGAGCCAAAACTGTGAAGAGAACGATTAGTATCATTGCCGTGTTCCGAAGATCCTTTCCACACCAAGCCTACCTTGAATCCCCCCTCAGGCAGTATCAGGTTTTCTGTAACCCATTCAGGCCGTATCTTCAGATACGGCAATCGATCGGGTATCGTCTCCAGCGTCATTTCCAAATACAACGGAACGCTTAAAAGAAAACTCCAAAAATCATGTTTTGGCGGCGTTTCTGTCACGTCTAGAATATGGTCTATCGCTGATAATTCCGAAAAAAGGCGTCGCAAAGGTTGTTTGCACATGAGCGTTATTTCTGCCCCGCGCTCTTTTAACAGTGCCGCAAATCGGATAAACTGGATATCATCCCCATACCCCTGCTCCGATACGAGTAAAATCGTTTTTCCCTCCAGCGGCTCGCCGCGCCATTGATCACATGAAAATTCGTATGCAGGAAATGAAGAGTTGACACGCGGATCGTACCGTGTTTCATACAAAGGCCACCCTTCCTTATAACGACCGAGTTCGAGGAGTAAGAACCCTAAATTGGCTTGGGTACGGACACAATCGGGTGCTATCTGTAATGCCGATTTATACGCCGATTCAGCTTCCTCGTAACGGTGCAGTTCTTTGTACATCGTTCCCAAATTTCGATAGGCCTCGGCGTACTGCGGATCGTGCGAAATCGCCTCTTTATATTCCTCTTCCGCTTTTTCAAAACGTCCCGTTTCTCTATGAAGATTGGCAAGATTGTTATAGAGTTTGGCGTCCTTCGGAGCACGTTTTATCGCTTGAGCATACACCGATTCGGATTCATCGAATCGTTTTAAATTCTTTAACAGTATCCCCAACTCATTATATGCATCAATAGCACCATCGTTCATTGCGATAGCACTGCGCCAATACTTTTCCGCTTTATCATCCCTTCCCAATGCACTGGCACTGTACGCGGCGATACTCAGCAGCAATACGCTTACCGCTTCCGGGACAACCCTCTCTATCCCAAATAACACTTCAGAATAGTTCCCTGCCTGATAGAGGGCTAATGCCTGTTCGTACACTGCATGTTGTAAAGTATCGTTTTCGGTAGTATCCATCCCTCTATTCTAGTCAATTCCAACGTGAAAATCAATTCGTGCCGCTTTATTACGGACATTAACCTTTTTGTATCAAACACTCACTATAATTACATAATTTTTTGTTCAAAAGGAACTCTATGAGATTATCTCACCTCTTAGCTTCACTCGTTCTCTCTTCTTCTATTGCTTTTGCAGCTCCGACTACACTTGCTACCGTTAACGGAAAAGCGATTACCTCTAACGATGCCAACGCCTTTTTAGCCAAAGCGATCCCGGGTATGAGTTTTGATAAACTGGATCCTAAAATGAAAAAACAAGTGGTGGATCAACTTGTGAATCAAAAGTTGATCAAAGATCAAGTCCTCAAAAGCGGTATAGAAAATACGGCTGCGTTTAAAGCGCAATACGCTGCAATCAAAGATGATCTTGCCGTCGATATGTGGATGAAACAGCAAATGGCAAAAATCACGGTAACCGATGCGGAAACCAAAGCGTTTTACGATGCTAACGGCGACAAAATGAAACAAGGGGATAAAAAACTCTCCTATGATCAAGTCAAAAAAGAGATCGCTCAATTTTTAAAAGTTGAAAAATTCAAAGCATACATGAACAAAACGACAGAATCACTCCGTGCTTCGTCCAAAGTAGAAGTTAAACTCCCGTAATCATTTGGAAAACGTGCGAACAACTCAGCCGTTTATCCTCTCAGTAGGTATTCATATCGCGCTGATCACCCTTTTTTTCGGGGGAATCAGTGTACTGCGAAAACAAGAGCCGATATTCGTAGAAAAAATCGCTCTCAAGATTTTATCTCAGCCCTCTACTCAGCCAGTAACACCTCTGGTTCAACCCAAAAAATCTGTTCCGGAACCTCCAAAGCCGACAGCCGTACCTAAATCGGTACAACCGCATGTCGTAACTCCGCCTAAAATTCAACCTGCAGTTGAAAATACTGCACCCGTACCAAAAGCCGTTATTCCTGCACCACAGCCTCCGGTACCTGTTATTGCCAAAGCATCGCTCAGCGAGCCGACAGAAGTTAAAGTACCGGCTGCGCAACCGAAAGAACAACCTCCTAAGCATCAAAAAGAAGAATACGTTTATGCCCATGCGGATAAGGTTCAGGAAATTCTAAATCAACGAAAAGTATTTCCAAAGATAGCACGAAATCTAAAACAGTCCGGAGAAGTTATCATAGCGTTTGACTTTACGCCGAGCGGTGAAGCAAACAACATCCGCATCGTTAAAAGCTCCGGCTTCGAGTCGCTCGATGATGCGGCGAAAGAATTAATAAAATCATCTGCTTCTCTCTTCCCGAAACCTCGGGAGAACGTACCGGTTACAGTACCGATCGAATATATGCGCTAATTATCCCCGCGCAGCCAATCCGAGCGCAAGGGCCTGTTCGATTTCATGTGAATATTTAGGATTTGCCTGACGAAGTGCTTTCTCAAACCGTAAAACAAGTTTGGAATCGGTGTGGGGATGGATACATAGTGATTCGAGCAGATTTTTATAGACAGGAAGCGCAGACTGTGAGATCGTTCCGAAATGGTTTACAATCATCTCAACCGCATGATTCAGCTGCGCATTGCTCGAAGCACGATTTTGGATTACGGCACTGAGCGATTCAAAGGTCTCGATTGACTCCGGAGAGGTGGATGGAGGTACTTTGCCCTTCGAACTCCATACATAAATTCCGACTAACGCGATTAGAACAAAGAGCAATCCTGCGATTGTGAATATCAAGTTGACTGTGATCATAATGGACTTACTTTTAAATTGGTTTGGGAAGTATTGTAGCGGAAAACAAATGAAGGAAAATCATTCCCGCAGATGCGGGAAGAAAAGGAGAAAGAATACGTCGTTAAAGGATTACCAGTTAACTTCGGTTGTAAGCATCCAGCTTTGTTTGTCGATCATGTCACCGACAGTTGCACCGGCATCAGTTGACAATGCACCTGCAAGGTCTGATTGTTTTGCATTTACTGTTTTACCAGAAGCAATGAATTTAACGTTTTTGTTATAGTCATATGCTACACCGTAAATGATTTGTGTACCGTCATTTACATTGTTGGTATTGTTTGCAGCATTGTTTGTATATTCTGTTTTTACGCTGTCATAGCGAGCCAATACTGTCCAGTCTTTTACCGGGCGGATTTCACCATTCACAGACCAAGTTTTAAGTTTTCTATCATTTGAGTTAGTGGTCGCATATTCATATTTTGTTACATCGTATTGTGCTGCAATCAAGAATTCAGGTTGGCTATAAACCGCGTGGAACCAATATGCATTTTTATCGTATGTTTGACTGTCATTTTGTGTTGACCCATCATACTTTTCGTCTTGGCTTCTGATACCTGCAAATGAAATATTTGCATAAGTGTCTTGATCCAATTTGTATTTACCGACTTTTTCACCGTTGCCCATTAAGTGAGCAGTCAAACGCCATTCTTCTGACAATCCAGTGCTCAATTTTTGATTCGTAGCCGGGTGATACCCTTCACCGTCAAATAGTCCAAGTTCGCTTGAGAAATATGGAGTTTTAGTTTGGAAATTCACACCAAGGTCAGCTGAGTTCATTGTATCAACTGCAAGGCTTTTACCAGTAGTAGGATTTACACTGAATTTGTCTTCCATAATAACTTTGTTGATTGAACGGTAGTACCATGAGTTATGTTCCTCATAGTCGATCCATGGACGGTGAGCAACCCCGATTTCTACACCGGTGTATGGAAGAACTTTATCAAGGTATAAGTATGCATATTTAACATACATGTTTGCATTACCGGTTGATGATTCAAGCTCATCTGTTGTATCCATTGTTACACGGAAATAATCTTTATCAGTGAAAAATGCTTTTGCTTGAAGATAGTTACGACGGAATTCGAAACCTCTAGATGTATCATTGCCTTGAGCATTGTTAGCACCGTATGTGTTACTTGTTAAACCGAAGTAATGTGTACCGCTGAAATCAAGAGTTTTAGCATGAGATTTAACGTTAACGTATTTTTTCATCCCCTCTTTGTACTCAGAAAATGCTGACTCACTGTCACGTTGAGCCATATCAACACTTTTTGCATCGATGAAATCACCCATTTCTGTACGGCCTTCACCCGGGGTCGTAAATACTTGCCCTGTTTTAGCATCTGTATAAAGTGTTAATGTATCGGCATAAACTGCACCACTCATCATTGCCGCAGCAAGGGCAGATAACGCTACTTTTTTCATAAGATTCACTCCTGTTATTTAGTGGCACCATTGTAGAAAAAATAGATTACATGCGTGTTACATTACAAAATGATTACGATAAGGAAAATAAATAATTAATAGTGGAAAAGCAACAAAAAAACTCAAGCCTGAACGCATACGCAAGGACAGACTTGAAAAACTTAAGGAATTGAAAGAAGAAGAGAGATTAAATGTGCCACTGGGGCACCTTTAAACGTACATTATACGCTTAGAGGTACCACCCCATAAGGGTGGGGGGATGAGAAATGAAATTTATTTGTTTTCTGCCCAGTATTCGCGAACAAGGTTTGTTGTTTCAACAGGAAGAGGGATATAGCCGAGTTTAACCGCTGCTGCATCACCGTTACGGTATGCGTAGTCAAAGAATTTGATTACTTCTTGGTTCGCTTCCGCTTTTTCTTTCGGCATAAGGATAAATGTAGCTGCAACGATCGGATATGTTTTATCTCCGTTTTGCATTACAAGAGAGCTATAGAAACTGTCTTTTTTGCTCCATTTTGCTTGTTTAACTGCCTCTTGGAAGTTTGCAGTACGTGCACTTACCCATTTTCCGCTCGCAGTTTGAAGCGTAGCCGCTGTAAGGTGATTTTTCTCTTTATATGCGTTTTCAACATATCCGATAGTGTAAGGAGTTTGTTTGATAAGGTTTGTTACACCCTCATTCCCTTTTCCGCCGATACCTGTTGCCCAACCGATCGCTTTACCGACACCGAATTGGCTTTTCCAGTTTTTAGACGCTTCACTCAAGAAGTCTGTAAATACATACGTAGTTCCTGATCCGTCTGAACGGTGAGCAACGATGATTTTCTCAGCCGGAAGTTTTACACCTGCATTGTCCGCTGCGATAGCTGCGTCATTCCACATAGTAATTTTACCTGCGAAGATGTCAGCAACAACGCTGTTTTTAAGTTTAAGTTGTTCATCCGCAACACCCGGGATGTTTACAACAACATCGATAGAACCGATTACCGCAGGGAATTGAAGCAATTTTGCTGCAGCAAGTTCTTTAGGAGTCATCGGAGCATCAGTTCCGCCGAAATCTACGATACGTTCAGAAATTTGTTTAATACCGCCGCCTGAACCGATTGCTTGGTAGTTAACACGAGTATGTGTCGCTTTTTGGTAGTTATACGCCCAATCATAATAACATGGTGCCGGGAATGTAGCCCCTGCTCCACTGATTTTGTCGGCGGCCATGATTGATGTCGCTGCAACTGCTGCGATTACGAAACCTTTAGTAACTTTGCTTAGCATTGGATATGTCCTTGGTATTTGATGGCGACATTGTAAAAGCTTCGGGTAACGAAACGATTACAAAGCACAAAGTCCCTCTGTAATCTCACGGTTATAAAGTAACGTTATAATCGCGCACTATCATTTACTATAAAGGCACATGAATGCTACCACGCTATGAAAACAAACTGAACGAAATCCGTGGAATGATTTCAACTCTACTATCTCAAATCATCCACTCAAGCGAAGAGACTCTCCACGCTTTCGAAAACGACAACATTGATTTGTACGAGACGTCACGGGTCTATCTCAAAAATCTTCAACTTGACGCCAATAAGATCGACAATGAAATCATCAAAACCTTTGCCCTTTTCGGTCCTGAAGCGGACGAATTACGCTTATTGGTAGCGTATTTGAAAATGACCAACGAAATCGACCGCATCGGCGATGCGGTTAAAAAATACAGCAAACGTTTGCATGACCATTGTGCCGGCGGATGCGATATGACTGTTTTAAGCAGTGCAATTGTTCAACTGCACAAAACGACTCTGCATGCGCTACAATACATTGCAGAATGTTTGCAAGACATGGAACGATGCGACGCAGATGATGTGTATCGCAAAGTCATGGTTGAAGAGTCTAAAAACGATGATCTTTTTTCAATTATGGAAAAAGAGCTTTTAACCCTGATTATCAATGCCAATGAACTCTCAATCGAATACGTCAAAGTGTTGGGAACATTGCGCAAATTGGAGCGTATCGGTGATCGTGCCGTTAATATCGCTTCGCTCATGCTCTACGCACAAAAAGGCGGAGAGATTCAACTCTACAACTAAAAGAAAGGACAAGCCGTGAGTTCGTTAATTGTGATCGTCGAAGATGAAAAAGATATTTTGGAACTGATGGAGTATCATCTTGCCAAAGAAGGTTTTGAAACGATCGGTTTTTTAACGACGAAACATGTCCAGGAAGTTTTAGAAGAAGAACATGTTGATTTGATATTAATGGATCGCAATCTCCCCGGTGCCGAGGGGAGTGAGTTTGTCGAGTCACTCCGTAAAAAAGGGATTCATACTCCCGTCATCTTTGTCAGTGCCAAACATAAAGATGAAGATATCGAGCAAGGATTTGAGCGCGGCGGAGACGATTATATTACCAAACCTTTCAGCATGAAAGAGCTTGTACTCCGGGTCAAGGCGATGCTGCGCCGTACAAAAAAACTCTCATCCGAGGGGAATCTCACCTACCGCGATATTGTTCTCAATCTCGCGGCACGTTCTGTAACGATAGAAGGTGAAAACATCGAACTGACCAAACTCGAATTTGATCTTCTTCATGCATTGATTGTAAACCAAAATGTCGTTTTGGACCGCGATTACCTCCTCGAACACGTCTGGGGAGGCGAAGAAGTATTCCAAGACCGTACCGTAAACGTCGCCATCAACCGTCTCAAAGAAAAAATTGATCCCGACAAGACCAAAGAATATATTAAAACCGTACGGGGAGTCGGATATACCCTGTGCTAAGAATCCATCAGCTTTTTTTCCTCAATATATTAGGTCTCTTTACCGCCGCCCTTTTGGTTGCCTCGGTTATTAGTTTTTATACCCTCAAAACAATGATTATCGAGGATGGTAAAGAGCGGCTTATACAAAGTATTGAGCTTCTTGAACCCCAAATCGTTGCTTCTAACGATCTCGATTCTCTCGCCCACTCTATCGCACAAAAAGCCCATCTGCGTTTAACGGTCGTTGCAGAAAACGGAGTGGTCATAGCTGAAAGCGACACCGATAAAAAAACGATGGAAAATCATTCGAACCGTGTTGAAATCATGGAGTCGATGCGAAAGCCTTACGGAATTACGATTCGCTACTCCAAAACTCTAAAAACCGACTTTGTTTATGTTGCAAAAAAAATATCCACTCCGCACGGCATACTCTATTTTCGTCTTTCCATGAGTTTAAAAGGAGTTATGGACCACTTCTATACGCTTTGGATCAAACTCTTTATCGCCTTTACCGTGTTGGTTGCCATTGCACTTGTTATCGCCTATAAAATATCGAAAAAAGCACGTCATGATATTTTGCAAATAACCCATTATTTAGATCAAATCTCCGCTAAAAACTATAAAGCCATTCTCAAACCCGAATATTTCCGCGAGTTTTTACAAATTTCGATAATGCTCAAAAACTTGGTCAAAAAGCTCCAAAACCGCGATAAACAAAAACGTAAGCACACTGCCAAACTTCGTCTCATCAACAAACAACAAAATGATATTCTCTCAGCCATCAGCCACGAGTTTAAAAATCCGATTGCCGCGATCATGGGATATGCCGAGACATTGCACGATGACTTGAATATTGATCCTAAAATCAGAGAAAAATTTCTGGACAAAATTCTTGCCAATACCCATCGAGTAACCCTCATGCTAGACCGCTTAGCACTCTCTGTCAAACTTGAAAACAACGATCTCTCGATCAAACCGACCCTATTTGACATCTCCGAAGTTTGCCATGAATCGATCTCTATTTTGCAGATCAAATATCCTTCACGTTCTATCAAGTATATGGGGCTTTCCAAAACCGTATACGCCGATCGAACGATGATCGAACTCATCATTACCAACCTTATCGATAATGCGCTCAAATATTCCGAAGAAGAGGTAAGTGTTACCCTTAGCGATCATAGTTTTAGCGTTACCGACAAAGGGATCGGTATCGCTCACTCAGAGCTCGATAAAGTCACCTCTAAATTTTATCGTGTCCATAAAAACCGCTGGGACAATTCAATGGGGCTGGGGCTCTCTATCGTCAGCTATATCCTCAAGCTCCATGATTCCACCCTCACTATCGAGAGTACATTGGGAGTCGGTTCAACATTTGGCTTTTCGCTTGATTCTTTAATCCAAAAAAACAAACTGACCAAAAAATGATCTCCCTTCCCGACCCCTTACTGCACCTGATAGAACATCTTGACAGGGCCGGAATTAAACCGATACTTGTCGGAGGATTTGTCCGTGACACGTTCACAGGGCATCCGACAAACGATCTGGATATCGAGCTCTATGGAGTCCATTCGATTGAATCGCTCGAAACACTCCTCCAGCCGTTTGGAAAATTGAATCTCATCGGTAAAAGCTTCGGCGTCCTAAAGCTGGCCTATGCAGGATATACGATTGATTTTGCCCCTCCTCGCACCGAATCCAAGTCCGGATTCGGACATAAAGGATTCGATGTAGCATGGCAAAGCGATATTGATTTTACCGACGCCGCCCGTCGACGTGATTTCACCATCAATGCTATCGGTTACGATCCCATCACAAAAACACTGCTTGATCCCTTCGGAGGGGTAGAAGATTTAAAAAACAAACGTCTAATGTGTGTGGATCCCGAAACGTTTATCGACGATCCGTTGAGAGTATTGCGTGCCGTACAGTTTGCGGCACGATTTGAACTAACCTGCGATAAGCGTCTGCTGGAATTATGTCGGAGTATGATCGAACATGGTGCACTTGAAGAACTTCCGAAAGAACGTATTTTTGAAGAGCTGAAAAAACTTCTGCTCCAGAGCGCACGTCCCTCACTCGGGCTTATCCTGCTAAAAGAGATGGGTGCACTTGCTTTTCTCTCTCCGCTCGATCGATTTGAAACCACACCTCAAGATCCTCAATCTCACCCTGAGGGCTCCGTATGGAACCATCTGCTGATGGGCATAGATGTCATGGCTTCCATCCGTACCGGAGAGAGTAAACATGACCTGATTTTAATGTTAGCGATGCTGCTGCATGATATCGGGAAACCCGATTCTACTATTATTGCCGATGGCGTTTTAAATGCCCCGAAACATGCTGAACGCGGAGTCGATATTGGCCGAGCATGGTTATCTAAAATTACAGAAGACAAATCTCTTATCGATGCTGTTTTACCTCTAATCCGGTATCACGGCTCACCGAGGAAACTACATAAAACTCACGCTTCGGACAGTGAAATTCTTCGTCTCAGTACACATGCGTGTATCGAGGATCTAATCCACATTGCCAAAGCCGATTTTTACGGACGCACTTTTATCGGTACAATACCGAAATCTTTTGAAGCCGGAGATTGGCTATTTGAGCGTGCAAAAGCCTTGGGCGTATTGTATGAACCGCCTCAGCCGCTGCTAATGGGACGGGATCTGATTGCGTCCGGATTGACGCCGTCTGAAACGTTCAAAAGTATTTTGGATAGGGCCTATGAAGCCCAACTTAATCAAGAATTCAGCACGCATGAAGGGGCATTAAAGTGGCTCGTAACAGTGTTGTAATCATGATGTAATAAAATTTCTTACCTATTCTAAGGCAAGGTGTTGCATGATCGATAAAATCTTCTCCAATCTAACCCGTTTTAGCGCCCTGCTAATCCTCGTGATTGTCGCATGGATATTCGTAGAGCTCTTTAACCAGTCATTGGAAGCTATTCACGCATTCGGTTTTGATTTTATAACCAAAGACGAATGGGCTCCGAATCTCGAAAAATTCGGTGCATATGCCGCCATTTTCGGCTCGGTCGCTTCGACATTTTTAGCAATGCTTTTTGCTATCCCTGTGGCCATCGGTGTTGCAATTTTCCTTAGTGAAATCGCTCACGACAAAATCAAAGGCTTTTTCGGAGTGAGCGTTGAACTCCTTGCGGCTATCCCATCCGTCATCTACGGTATGTGGGGATTGTTTTATTTTGTCCCTATTATCCGCGATATATTCGGCGGAATGGGGATCGGTCTTCTCAGCGCCGGTATCGTCCTCTCCATCATGATTTTGCCGTTTATGGCAGCGGTTACCCGCGATGCGATGAATACGACGCCTGATATTCTCAAAGAGTCAGCATATGCCCTCGGCGGTACGCAATGGGATGTTATCAAAGATGTTATCATCCCTTATGCACGTGCCGGAATCATCGGTTCGATCATTTTGGCGCTAGGCCGGGCAATCGGTGAAACAATGGCGGTTACATTTGTTATGGGGAATGTCCATCACACTCCAAAGGCGATTACCGATCCGACCACTTCTATTCCGGTAACGCTCGCCAATGAGTTTGCCGAAGCCGATGGATCGCTTTATTTCTCGAGCTTGTTCGAGTTGGCTCTGATTCTTTTGGTGATGAGTTTCGTTGTCATCGCAGTCGCCAAGTTTTACTTTTTACGTAAAGAAAGGAGAGGAGTATGACAGCGGTCCAAAAACGGGTTTTAGTCAATAAAATCGTCCTCGGTCTCTCAACACTGAGTGCAGTTATCGCTATCGCATTTTTGTTTTGGATTTTGGGCGTTTTAGTCATGAAAGGGGTCGGTGCTCTCAACTGGAATATTTTCATTTTTGAAGGTTCTCCTCCTGGATATGAGGAAAGCGGTCTCAAACATGCGCTCGTCGGTCAAGCTATCCTTGTCGGATTGGCAACCGTTATCGGTGTTCCTCTCGGTATTTTAGCCGGAACCTATCTCAGTGAATACGGTAAGAACTCAAAACTTGCCCATTTGATCCGTGACATCAGCGATATTATGATGTCTGCACCATCAATCGTTATCGGAGCGTTCGTCTACGCCGTCGTCGTTATGCCGATGGGACACTTCAGTGCATGGGCAGGTTCTATAGCTCTGGCCATCATTATGATTCCGATCATTTTACGCACGACCGATGATATGCTTCAGCTCGTACCCGGTACACTTCGGGAAGCGGCATTTGCCCTCGGCGCACCGAAATACAAAGTGATCATGGACGTCGTCTATCGCGGTGCCAAAGCCGGGATTTTAACCGGTGTACTACTCGGTATCGCACGTGTCGGAGGGGAAACGGCACCGTTGCTCTTTACCTCGTTTAACGATAACTTTTTTACAACCAATCTGAACGATGCGATGCCTTCGCTTACAGTTACGATGTTTAACTATGCGATCAGCCCTTACGATGATTGGCAACAGCTGGGATGGGCAGCGGCCTTTATCCTTTCGATGTTTATTCTGGGTCTCAATATTGTGGGACGACTTATCTTATTCTTTGGAAAAAGGAAATAACCTATGGCAAGTATTATCGATATCAAAGACGAATGCGCACTTCAAGTACGTGATTTTGAATTCACTTACAAAGGCGCTGAAGCACCGAGTTTGAAAAAAGTGACCATGCCGATCGCCAAAAACTCGATTACAGCGCTTATCGGTCCATCAGGATGCGGTAAAACCACCCTCTTGCGATCATTTAACCGAATGCACGATCTTTATCCCGGCAATGCCTATAAAGGGGAAATCGAGTTCGAAGGACGTAATATCCTCGATGCCAAAGAAGACTTGATCCATCTTCGAACCAAAATCGGGATGATTTTCCAAAAACCGACCGCGTTTCCGATGTCAATTTTCGACAACGTTGCATACGGAATGCGTTTGCAGGGGATTAAAAACAAAACGGAACTGAGTGACCGTGTCGAAAAAGCACTCAAAGACGCGGCCATCTGGAAAGAGGTAAGCGACCGTCTCAAAAACGATGCAAACGGTCTTTCGGGCGGTCAACAGCAGCGTTTGTGTATCGCCCGCGCGATTGCGGTAGAGCCTGAAGTTCTTTTGTTTGACGAACCGACATCGGCGCTTGACCCGATCTCTACACAAGGGATCGAAAAACTGGTCATCGAACTCAAAGAAAAAGTCAGCATCATCATTGTAACCCACAATATGCAGCAAGCAGCGCGTGTAAGCGACTATACCGGATTTATGTATTTGGGAGAACTCATTGAGCTCGGGCATACCGAAGAACTCTTCGTCACTCCGAAAGAAAAACTTACCCAAGAGTACATCACCGGTAAATTCGGTTGATTTAGTATTCCCCTATTCCCGATTGAATCGGGAATCTATCCTTCTTCTAATTATTTCTCTTTTACTATTTTTTCACTATCAATTTCTACTACTGTATGAACGTTTCCGCGAGGGTAGTAATCTGCAACCACTTTTAAGCGCTTAGGAGCGATTTTTTGCTCAAATACACTGTAGATCTCATTTGCACTGTTTTCATGCGAAATATGGCGGTTTCTGAATGAATTAATGTAGAGTTTGATGGCTTTCAGTTCAGCCACCCATTTATCCGGCGTATATTCTACGTAAATGGTTGCAAAATCGGGATATCCGCTGCGCGGACACAAACAGGTAAACTCAGGTAATGTTACTTTAATCACGTAGTCCCGTTCATGTTGATTCGGCCATATTTCGAAATCTTTTTCGATGTCAAAATTTTCGACAATTTGTTCTCCGTATTTCATATCTATCCTTTAATTTAATCTAAACGCCAAAGGGACAAAACCTTTTTGACCTATATTTGATCCATAGTTAAAATTCTACCTAGATAGTTGCCTTGCCGATAGTTGATTTTCAGCGATTGGACAAGATTATCGGTATATTCATCCTCTATCATGGATATCCATGTTTTGGCTCCGCACAAATGCGCACTCAGATTAAGCCCCTGAATGATATTCTGATATCCCGCTTCTTTTATATGACGGGTATAAAGAGAATCAAAGCGGACAACATCCACTTCCAACTCTTTTAAATACAACAGCGTCGTATGATATCCTCCCAAACGATCGAGAGCGATTTTATACCCTGCTCTTCTGTAATGGCTGATTTGGTGCACAAACCGCTCTAATTGATAGCAATACTCTTTTTCTTCAAACATCAGCGTTATTTTATTTCGAGCTGACGGAAAACGCTCAAATAAAGTCATAGCATGTTCAAAGAAATGGGGATTACGCAAGGTAACGGGAGAGATGGTCACAATAAAATCCCGTTTCCGTTCATCACATAAAGTGGCAATTGTTTCCAATACATCGCTTTCAAGCCAGCGCATTCTGTTGATTCTGTTAAGAACCGGAATATAGCGGCTTTGATGGATGAATCTTCCCTGTGAATCAATCAGTTTGACGGTCGTATCATAAATCGGATGGGTCTCACAGCATACCGGCCAGAATCCGATAGAAAAACGCTTCTCATCCAGTGCCTCAATGATTTCGTTTTCCAGTTGATTAATGGAATATATTTCCTCTTTTTCACTACTGATCCGGTCATTATGAAGCTCGTACAAACGGCTGATCAATAACTCAATATCATCGGAAAGACGTGAATCGAGCATCACTGCCTCAAGGCTGACTTCAATTTCATTATCAACATAATGTTGATATTTACTCAGCAATAATTCAATCAAAGAATTATATTTTTCTTTTTCACCCGGTAAAAAGAGTAAAAAATCACCCCCTTTAAAACGGCATATAGGGAGTTTTTCTATCTTTTTATCGTAAAAAAAATGATCTAATTTCATCACCGTATTTTGTAAAGCAATATCACCGTTTTTTATCCCATAGCGTTCATTAATCGACCATAAATTTTCAACGGTAATCAATAGAAGGGTTTGCGTATTTTTAGTAAGTGCTTTGGAAAAAAGACGGGAAAAATATTCCGGTGTGAATGTATGTGTGATCGTTTCAGTAATATTTTCCTGAGTACTTTGATAAATCAGATAAAAAATAAAATAGACCATTACTCCTAACAAAGCAATAGACAGAATGATTAAAGAGGTAAAAGTGGTGTAAGCCTGTGTAAACAGGGCAGTAAGGGTAACCGCACTTAGAAAAAAGATCGGTAATCCCATCCGTAATGCTAATGCAAAACGGTGTTCCCTCTCTTTTTGTTCAGTATAGGTCATAAAAAATTAGATATCCAAATGTTTGACGTCTTTAGCGTGCGTTTCAATGTAGTTACGGCGAGGTTCGACATCATCACCCATAAAGAGATTAAATGAATCACCTGCAGATTCGGTATCTTCGATCGTAATACGGAGCAATACACGATTTTCAGGTGTCATTGTCGTTTCCCAAAGCTGTTCCGGATTCATCTCCCCAAGACCTTTATAACGTTGGATGTATGAGCCTTTCTTCGCGAAATCGGTGATTTGGGTTAAAAGTTCTAACAAATCACCTTTTAAAGGTAAATTCCAATCCTGAATTTTTTGATAAATATAGTTCGCTTCGGCAAAATGCGGAGATGCAAACAGTTCATCATTGATATGAAGTTCTTCCAAGCCCTCTTTTGTTTGTACAAAGAGATGCATGTCTTCATCACTGACACTCTTACTGAGGATATTATTCCCTTTTGCAGTAAGGAATACTTCAACTTTAGTGTACAACTCTTGAAGCGGTAATGCGACTAAATCCGGATTTTCAATGAAATAACGGATCAATTCCACAAGAGCATAACGGCGTTCCAAAGCATCAAGTGTGCTGCGGTAATGATCCACCATTTTAAAGAAAGATACAAGATCATTGACACCGATATTGAGTTCTTCAGACTCCAATGCTTCGATTCCGTTCTCGATTAAGAAAGCGTTCATCACACGATCGTCTTTAAAGTAAATCTCTTTTTTCCCTTTTTTATAGCGGTATAGAGGCGGTTGTGCCAAATACAGATAGCCGTTTTCAACAATTTTCGGAAGATATCGGAAAAAGAATGTCAACAGAAGTGTTTGAATATGGCTGCCGTCGACGTCGGCATCGGTCATAATAATGATCTTATGGTAACGAAGTTTCTCTTCGTTAAACTCTTCTCCGATTCCACATCCAAGAGCCGTGATCATATTGGTAATCTCTTCGGATTTGAGAATTTTGTCCAAACGGGCTTTTTCAACGTTGAGAATTTTACCTTTGAGAGGCAAAATTGCTTGGAATACACGGTCACGCCCCTGTTTTGCCGAACCGCCCGCAGAGTCCCCTTCCACCAGATACAATTCGCTGATTGAAGGATCTTTACTCTGGCAATCTGCCAATTTACCCGGCAACGTTCCGACTGTCATCGCATCTTTGCGTCGTGTCAATTCACGCGCTTTTTTTGCCGCTTCACGTCCGCGTGCAGCCATAAGGGCTTTTTGAACGATTGCTTTGGCTTGGATCGGGTTTTCTTCGAAATATTTAGTCAATTTTTCGTAGGTAACTTTTTGCACCAACGGTCGAACGTAGGTATTTCCGAGTTTTCCTTTAGTTTGTCCTTCAAACTGCGGCTCGGGAACACGTACCGAAACGACACAGATAAGCCCTTCGGAAACGTCTTCACCCGTTAGAGGTACATCTTTTTCTTTGGCATTACCGTTTTGTTTGTTGTAGTTTGAGATAACACGGGTAAGCCCTGCTCGGAAACCCGCTTCATGGGTACCGCCGTTAGGGGTATTGATGTTATTGACAAACGTGAAGGTTTTATCATCATAGCTGTCGTTATACATGATGGCGATGTCCATCTCGATATCTTCGATTTTTTCGCTAAATGCAAACGGAGTCGCAACAACGGTTTTTTTATTTACATCAGTAACGAATTGGCTGATACCACCCTCGAAGTGATAGGTATTGCTCGCACCGTTTCGTTCGTCTTTAAAAATGATCGTAATGCGCGGATTAAGATAGGCTAATTCACGGAACCGTTTTGCCAAATAGTCATAATCGAAAATAATCGTTTCGGTAAAAATAGACGGATCTGGGAAAAATTCAATCGTTGTTCCACGTTTACGAGTTGTTCCGGTTACCGCTAACGGTTCTTGAGGAATACCGCATTTGAAATTTTGCTCAAACGATTGACCTTCACGGAAAATGGTCATTTTCAAATCGGAACTGAGTGCATTTACTACCGATACCCCTACCCCGTGCAAACCGCCTGAGACTTTATAGGTATCTTTGTCGAATTTTCCCCCTGCGTGCAATACGGTTAAAACAACCGTAGCCGCAGAGATCCCTTCCGTCGGATGCATGTCGGTAGGAATACCGCGACCGTTATCGCTAACCATCGCCGTACCGTTTTTGGTCAATGTTACCGTGATCGTATCACAATGTCCTGCCATCGCTTCATCGATCGAGTTATCAACGACTTCGTAGATCAGGTGATGAAGTCCGCGATGACCGGTATCACCGATATACATACCCGGTCGTTTTCGAACGGCTTCGAGACCTTTTAGGACTTTAATATTACTAGCACCGTAATTTTCCATTGTTGCTCCAGCTTTTAAGCGTGTTTAATGCTTTATTTTAGCGAAGAAAAACTAAAAAGAAGGTTTTATGAAGATATAACCCTCCTAGAGGGTTTAAATGGGGATAAAAAGGGAAAGGTTAAATCACAATCGGCATTACGATTGTTTTAAAATTTGCATCTTTGATTACGAATGGCTGATTTGATTCATTTGCTTCGAGAGTAAATTCAGTGCTGTTGACTTGAGATAAGAAATCCAAGATATAACGGCTGTTGATTGCGAGAATAAAAGGAGTTTCAAATCCGTTTTCAATTTCTACGGCAGTTTTTGCTTCGATGTTATCATCGCTTAAACTTTCAAACAAAATAGCGTCTTGTTGGAACGTGAGTTTAAGATCATTGGAAATAGTCGTTATTTGCTTAATAGCGGTCACTATAGCGCTTTTCGGCAATGTAATGGAGCGTTGAGCTTCTCTAGGGATAATTCGGCTGTAATCAGGGAATTTACCGTTGATGAGTTTGGTATAGAAAAGTGAATCTTCGGATTTGATAATGAGATGGGTGTTGTCGTAATAGATTTCAATATTGTCGGCAAACAGTTTTTGGATTTCGATAATTGCTTTTTTAGGGACAATGATAGAAAGCTCTGCATCATTTTGGCTGTCGATGTGAACAAGGGCAAGACGACGAGTATCGGTAGCAACAAAATTGATTTGATTGCTTTTGATATCGATCAATGCTCCGTTGAGTTCAAATTTAGGATTATTGGTATCGGCTGCAGGAGTTATTTTTTTGAGGGATTCAATCAATACGTGAGAGTTAATCACAATATTCGGTTTGCCTTCTGTAGTTGGGAAAGAAGGGAATTCTGAACTTTTATACGTAGGAAGTTTAAAGTTTGAGCGTTTTTGACGAATGTGAAGAGTGTCTTTATCAAGAGATAATTCGATTTCTTCGTCTTTTAAAATACGAATGATATCGAGCAACTTTTTACCGTTAGCAGTAAGAGAGCCCGGTTCTTCTACAGTTACGGAATTGGTTTGAATGACAAGTCCTATTTCATAATCGGTTGCTTTGGCTGTAAGGGTTCTACCATCAGTCGAAAGCATGATGTGTGATGTGATTTGGGAGGTATCTTTTTTTTCTAAAAAAGGCTGTAGGTGTAGAAGGATATTTTCCAAAACCGATTTGTCAACGGTAATTTTCATAAAAGACTCCCTTTATTATTATATATCATAAGTTATAGTAGTTAGTAATAAGGGGGTGTGAATGGGTGAAAACACGCCATAAACTCCCATCTCTCCTGCTTTTGCAATGTGATGAAACGATTTGGTTTCATTCACATCTATTCACTTAGTACGAATTATATCTTTTTTAAAACCTCTTTACAAACAGAAATTTTATTCGGAAGTGGCCATTGAGACTTTATTGGAGAGCTCTTCGACTTTTACACGGAAATCTTCATCGTTTTTCATGAGTTCCTGGATTTTTTTCATCGTATGACTGACGGCGGTATGATCTTTCATTCCAAAATACTGCGCAAGCTGCGGCATTGAGTTCGGAGTTAGAGAACGTGCGAGATAGATAGCGATACGACGCGCATATACAATGTTGCTATTTCGGCTTTTGGATCGGATTTCACTCGGTTTAATATTGAGTTCTTTGGCTACGGTATCCATGATGAGATCGGTCGTAATATTGCTTCGTTTTTCGGCCATTTGTTCTTTTAGGACATTTCGGGCAAATTCGATAGTGATATCCACACCCATTAGCTGTGAATAAGCATTGAGTTTAGAAAGAATTCCCTCGATTTCACGAGTGTTATTTTCAATAATCGTTGCAACGTAGTTAATAACATCACGGTCGAGTTTCACACGGTTGATTTCACATTTTTTCTTGATAATTTCGATTTTGGTTTCGAGTTCCGGGGGCTGAATATCGGCAACAAGACCCGATTCAAAACGGCTTTTGAGACGCTCTTCGAGTCCGCCGATTTTTTTCGGGGGTTTATCGGAGGTGATAATGATCTGCTTGTTTTCATTTCGCAATGCGTCAAAGGTGTGGAAAAACTCTTCTTGTATTTGGTTTTTGTTACTCAAAAACTGGATATCGTCGATCAGAAGCAAATCACATTTGCGGTATTTATCTTTGAACCGATCCATAGTCCGATTGCTCAGATGGCGGGTAAAGTCATTTAAAAATTGTTCTACAGAGGTATAAATGACGGTTTTGCCCTGTGCAAGCATGACGTTTCCGACTGATTGCATAAGGTGGGTTTTACCTAAACCGACACCGCCGTATAAAAAGAGGGGATTATATGCAATTCCCGGTTTTTCACTGACGCTTTTTGCAGCTCCGAAGGCAAATTCGTTTGAGCCGCCTACAACAAAGTTTTGAAACGTATAAGACGGATTAAGTAAAGAACCTCCCGGACGTTCGCTCGGAACAGGGGCAACGACGTTTTGATGTGATGAGGAGGTTGCCGATTTGACCAATATAGAGACGGTTGGTTTGACATTGGTTTTAATTTCAAACAAATGAGCTATTTTGTCGGCAAATTTAGTTCTGACCCAGTTGGCAATAAGGGCATTAGGCGCGCGAAATACGGCTAAGTTGCTTTTTGATTCGGCTTCATCGTAAGAGAGTTGTTTTATATAGCGTTGATAGTCAATCTCATTGATTTCACTTTTGAGCGCATTTAAAACTTGTGTACCGATCGAATTCATCTTTTCCCTTACCCTGTGAATAGTGTTGACGAATAATATCGATTTTTGCCTATAATTAGGATCAAATTAGATGTGAATAGAGTTTATTCACTGATGTGAATAGGAAAAATAATGAATATTTTGGGAATCGATCCGGGAACGAGAAATTGCGGATATGCAATCATAGCGATCGAGGGACAAAAATTGCGCCTTGTTGAAGCCGGACTTATTAAGATAAAGGCGGAAGAACTTCAATACCAGATTCCGCAAGTGGCTGAAGCGATTGAACAACTGTTTCATTCTCATACAATCGATGAAGTGGCAATGGAAGATATTTTTTATGCTCATAACCCAAAAACGGTTTTAAAACTGGCACAGTTTCGCGGAGCGATCACTCTTAAGCTTTTACAGGAGTTTGGAATGTTTGCGGAATATACACCGTTGCAGGTAAAAAAATCGTTGACCGGAAAAGCAAAGGCGGCAAAAGAGCAGGTAGCATTTATGGTGAAACAGATTTTAGGGATTACAAAAGAGATAAAACCTCTGGATATTACCGATGCGATGGCGGTAGCCATAACTCATGCACAAAGAGTGAAGTTGGAAATAAATCAAAAAAGCAGGGAGAAAAAATAAACGGGCTTTCTGCCGAAGAAAACAAAGTGGTAACGTAGTCAAATGAACTTTGCTCATTTGGCGTAATAAAATGAATAGTAAAAGCGACCAACACACCAGGAGGGTCGCTAAGTTAGAAGTTTATCCAAAGAGTCTTAGATATCCTTAATGATTTTGGATTGATCATTCCTTTAAGTGTTTATCTCTGTTATCACACTAAAAGATTTCTTAATCAGTGAAAAAAATGTATTTTTTTTTAAAACTGTGTAATATTCACACTGTGATATCGTTGTGAATAAGTTCTTCTACATTTGTATCAAAACAGGATAAAAAACTTCCTGATTTAAGAAATAATTTATCTAAAAATACCCTGAATTCACCTTTCTTCAAACCGCCTTAAACCCCATAAAATAGGGATTTGATCAAATTTCAACCCTTTAAATATTTATTAAGCCGCTGTTATAAAAAGTTATTCACATTCATGAAGATTTTTTTTTCTATTTTTTGCACGTAATCTATCAGTAATCAAAACGTAATCTCTTTGAAATGCATATTGTTTAATCTTTCAAAAATAAGAAACACAAATAAGTGTCTCTCTTAAAAAGGGTAAATACGATGGTTAGTGCAGAATATATTTTACGCAAAGAACATCCGAAAGTATTTCAATATCCCTCACTTGTCAATAAAACGATTGTCGGATTAACGAGATTGCTTCTCCATGAAAAATCTATCAATCGATTTATGGAACAGCATGAAGAGAAAAACGGATTGGAATTTATTGATGCCGTTTTGAAATATTTAAATGTTTCATATAAAACAGTCCATCGTCAGATTGAGAACATTCCCACTATGGGAAAAGTGATCATCGTTGCCAATCATCCTCTGGGTGCTCTGGATGCTCTTTGTTTGATCCAAATGGTATGTTCGGTACGTCAAGACAAAAAAGTAAAAATTGTCGCCAATAAAATGCTTGGTGAAATTACTCAGCTCAAAGAGTTCATGATAGGGGTAGATAATTTTAACGACAAACTCTCTAAACATGCTCTTCGTCAAATCGATAATGCACTTCAGACGGAAGAGGCGGTAATATTTTTCCCTTCGGGAGAAGTTTCACGTGCGGGATTGTTCGGAGTGAAAGAGGGATTATGGAAAGGGGGATTTGTAAAATTTTCCAAACGTAATTCGGCCCCCATCTTGCCGATCCATATTAAAGGTAAAAACAGTCCGCTCTTTTATGCCGTTTCCTGGATTTACAAACCGTTAGGGGCTCTGCTGCTAAGTCATGAGATATTTGCTGCACGAAATCATGTTTTTGATTTTACGATCGGAGAGATGGTAAGTGAAAAAGTCATTGGTGATTTCAATCTAAGTGAAAAACGGCATGCCAGATTGTTCCGTAAACACCTTTTACGGATCGCAAAAGGGAAAAAAGGTATTTATCCTACCGAATGCTCTATTGCGCATCCTGTATCGCGTCAGGAGCTTCGTAGCGAGCTTCGCAAAGGTGAATTGCTAGGACATACCAGTGACAACAAAGAGATCTATCTTATAGAGCATGAAAATGCTCCGAATATCATCAATGAAATCGGACGTCTTCGTGAATATTCATTTCGCAAAGTGGGAGAAGGGAGCGGTCATGCACGCGATATCGATGCATATGACCGTTACTATCACCATTTGGTATTATGGGATGACGAGGCCTTGGAAATCGCCGGAGCGTATCGTATCGGCGAATGTGAATGGATTCTTTCGTGGTTAGGCAAAGAGGGATTGTATATGAGCGATTTATGCGACATGAACGATCAATTCGATTCCGTATTGGAAGATGCGATTGAACTGGGACGCAGTTTCGTGCAGCCGAAATATTGGGGCAGCCGTGCATTGGATTATCTCTGGCAAGGTATCGGTGCTTATCTCAGTCATAACCCGCAGGTTAAATATATGATGGGACCGGTGAGTATATCCGGGAGTTTTCCAAAACATGCCAAAGAGGCACTGGTCTATTTTTATAGCCTTTATTTCGGTTCCGACAATACGATGGTAAGGGCAAAGTCCCCTTATTTTCTGTCGGATTACGTACGTTCAGAATTTGAAGAATTATTTGATGGAAATAATTATACGGAAGATTTTAAACGGCTGAAAGATTACCTCAAGGCTCTTGATGTTTCTGTCCCTACCCTCTATAAACAATACAGTGAATTGTGTGAAGAAGGGGGAGTTCAATTCATGGATTTTGGAATTGACGAAGACTTCAATAACTGTATTGACGGCTATATATTGGTCGATATTCGTAAGATCAAAGAGTCAAAAAGACAAAGATACATTAGAGCGGGTGAATAAGTTTCATCGCTTCAAAGCACTCTTTTACAAAATCTTTTTCCGAAACAATACGATAATGCTCACTCTCATAGGTGAACTCAAGCGAATGGGCGTGAAGCAACAGACGTGTTGAACTCCCAATTCGTAGCCGTTCTTCTGCTGACAACTCTTTGTTAATAAACCGAATGACATCTTCTTCCGCAGGACCGTATACCGGATCACCGATGATCGGATGTTTCACGTGGAACAAATGAACACGTATTTGATGCGTGCGTCCGGTTAGCGGTGATGCTTCTACGAGGGTCATATCCTGCTCAGGAAAGTATCGGAGAGGCTTAATAAGAGTGTGAGCCGGTTTCCCCTTCGGATCAACTTTAACGACCATACTGATTAATAGATTGGGATGGTCAATTCTAAATAGGGGCTCTTGTATGTCAAGATCGTGTTTGACATGACCTTTTACCATTGCAAGATAGCGTTTGGAAATAGCTCGTTCTGAGAATAACTTTTTTAAAACAGTCTCACTGGTTTTAGTACGGGAAACTAAAACCAATCCGCTCGTTTCTTGATCGATACGATGTGTCGCGTTAGCATCGTCACCAAACTGATGTTTGATCTCATCATTCAGTGTATAGGGGGAACGTCGGCTATGAGGATGAACGCTCAAACCGCTGGGTTTGTCGAAAACGGCAAAGTCGTTAGTAACAAACATCGGTTTGAAACCACGCGATAACGGTTCAAAACAGATGAACTCAATATCACCTTCAATATATCCGAATTGATCGTCCATAACGGTGCCGTTTTGTGTTAGACGCCCTCTTGCTATAAGACGTTGAGCTTCACTTCGGGACAGGCCCAGTTCACTCATTAAAAATGAGAGGGCGGTTTGGCGTATTGGAGAATGGAGCTTTTTAGTGATAAAAGGCATTATAATTATTTTACTTTCATTGCTTCAAAACATTGTGTAATGAAGTCTTCTCTGGAAACTATGTAGTAGGGATTATCACCATACACAAATTCGAGTGAATGGGCATGAAGTAAAAGACGGGATGCACCGGTATTTTTAAAACGCTCTTCTACGGACATTTCTCTATCTAAAAAACGGACGGCATCGTTTTCGTCTTGGTTATATATAGGATCTCCAACGATTGGATGTTTCACGTGAAACAAATGGACACGAATCTGATGCTGTCGTCCCGTATAGGGGGAAGCCTCTACAAGGGTAGTGTCCGTCTCGGGAAAATAACGCAGAGGAGTGATAAAGGTACGTGAGGGTTTACCTTCGGGATGAACGCGTACAATCATTCGTACAATAGTACTTTCATCTTCACGACGCAAAAGAGGCTCTTGGATATCGAGAGGCTCTTTTAGATGGCCTTTAACCATAGCGAGATAACGCTTGGTGATTTCACGGTCTTCAAACATCATTTTCAAAACACGTTCAGAGGTTTTATTGCGTGCCGCTAAAACCAGTCCGCTTGTCTCCTGATCGATACGGTGAGCAATGTTGGCATCATGCCCGAAGCGATGTTTGATCTCATCATTGAGTGAATAAGGGGTGTGACGGTTTTGAGGGTGAACGAGCAAACCGCTGGGCTTATCATAGACAGCAAACTCTTCAGCAACAAACGTCGGATTGAGTCCCATCGATAACGGCTCGAAACAGACGAAATCAAAATCCCCTTCGATAAATCCGGCGTTGTTGGACATGGCTACACCGTTTTGAAAAAGTCTCCCTTTGGAAATAAGACGCTGTGCTTCACTTTGAGAAATTCCCAACTCTCGCATTAAAAACAGGAATGCTTTTTGACGGGTAGGAGCATGGAGCTTTTTGATGACGAAGGGCAATTTAATTCCTTTTTAGGGAGGGTTGGATAAACTCTATTTATATAATAAGATGCGCATTTTAGCATAGTAAGGAAGCAGATATGGTAGATCGTTACGCCAGAGAAGAGATGAAATCAAAATGGAGTATCCAAGCAAAATATCAAGCATGGCTCGATGTCGAGAAAGCGGTTGTTGTTGCGTGGAATAAATTAGGTCTTATTCCGGATGAAGATGCTAAAAAAATTGTCGAGAACGCAGGGTTCAGTGTTGAGCGTATCGATGAGATCGAAGCGATCACTCGCCACGATTTGATCGCGTTTACTACTTCCGTTTCTGAAACTCTCGGAGAAGAGAGTAGATGGTTCCATTACGGAATGACATCATCCGATACGGTTGATACGGCTGTCGCTCTTCAGATGCGGGATTCATTGGCATTGATTATCGAAGATGTAAAAATGGTCATGGAGTCGATCAAAAAACGTGCGGAAGAGCACAAGATGACTTTGCTCGTCGGACGTTCACACGGGATCCACGGTGAGCCGATTACGTTTGGTTTGGTGTTAGCGGTTTGGTATGATGAAATGGCTCGACATTTGACGAACTTGGAACAAACGATGGAAGTGATTTGTGTCGGCCAAGTATCCGGAGCGATGGGAAATTTTGCTCACGCACCGTTAGAGCTTGAAGAATATGCGTGTGAAGCATTAGGACTCAAACCGGCTCCGGCGTCTAACCAGGTTATTCAGCGTGACCGTTACGCACGTCTTGCTTCGGCATTGGCATTGTTGGCAAGCTCGATCGAAAAATTTGCCGTGCAGGTTCGCCATTGGCAACGTACCGAAGTGTATGAGTGTGAAGAGTTTTTTGCCAAAGGGCAAAAAGGTTCATCCGCAATGCCGCATAAACGCAATCCGATTTTGACCGAAAATATCACCGGGTTAGCCCGTATGGTTCGTGCCTATGTTATACCTGCGATGGAAAACGTCGCGTTATGGCATGAGCGTGATATCTCTCACAGCTCAACTGAGCGTTTCTGGCTACCGGACAGTTTTGTAACAAGTGACTTTATGCTTCACCGTTTTAACAGTGTTATTGCAAATCTCGTGGTCTATCCTGAGAACATGATGCGTAATCTCAACTTGACCGGAGGACTCGTTTTCTCTCAACGCGTTTTACTCGAGCTTCCACTTAAAGGGGTAAGCCGTGAAGATGCGTACCGTATCGTTCAACGCAATGCGATGAAAGTATGGGAAGGATTGCAGCAAGGCAAAAGTGCGATCAACGAAAAGGGTGAGAGTCTCTATCTTCAATATTTATTGGATGATGAAGAGCTACGTCAAAGTTTGAGTGAAGAAGCGATTCGCGAATGCTTTAATTATGATTATTATACTAAAAATGTCGATAAAATTTTCGCGCGGGTGTTCAAATAATTATCATAAAAATAGTTTCTTTCGGTATAAGAAACAATACAATATTGAGTGATTATAATACACCATATTGTCTGTCTCATTTGAGACAGATACGCCAAAGAGATTCTCTTTTTGGTATTCAAAATAGACGGATTATTAAGGGAGAGAGATGCTAACTATAGTTAAACGAAACGGCCGCCGTGAACCGTTGGATATTTCAAAAATTCAAAAATATACTTCTGCTGCTGTTAAAGGGTTGATAAACGTATCGCAAAGCGAATTGGAAGTCGATGCACAGATTCAGTTCCGTGACGGTATCCATAGTAATGAGATTCAGCACACCCTGATTAAAACAGCGGTTGACAAGATCGACATCGATTCTCCCAATTGGACGTTTGTAGCATCCCGTCTCTTTTTATATGATCTTTATCACCGTGTAAACGGTTTTACCGGTTATGGCTCATTAGAGAGTTATTTTGAACGAGGTGAAGCTGAAGGACGTATTTTACTCGGTCTGCGTGATAAATTCGATTTAGCGGATTTGGATGCGTATATCGTACCTGAACGTGATCTTGAGTTTAACTATCTCGGCGTAAAAACTCTTTATGACCGTTATCTGATCAAAGACCGTAACGGCGATCCGATCGAGCTGCCTCAACATATGTTTATGGCCGTTGCAATGTTCTTGGCACAAAACGAAACCGACCGTCAGGGATGGGCGAAAAAGTTCTATGACATGATGTCCAAATTCGAAGTGATGATGGCGACCCCTACTCTCTCCAATGCCCGCACCAATCGTCATCAGCTTAGCTCGTGTTATATCGGTTCTGCGCCGGATAATATCGAAGGGATTTTTGACGCCTACAAAGAGATGGCATTGCTCTCGAAATTTGGCGGAGGAATCGGCTGGGATTGGACACAGGTCCGTGCGATGGGTTCATTCATCGACGGGCATAAGAACGCGGCCGGCGGAACCGTACCGTTTTTGAAAATCACCAACGATATCGCGATTGCGGTCGATCAGCTCGGAACCCGCAAGGGAGCTATCGCCGTGTATCTCGAGCCATGGCACATGGATGTCAAAGATTTCCTCGATGTGAAGAAAAACTCCGGAGAAGAGCGCCGACGTGCGCATGACTTGTTCCCAGCGCTGTGGATCAACGATATGTTTATGAAACGTGTCGTAGAAGACGGAATCTGGACGATGTTCGATCCGTTCGACGTAAAAGAGCTCAGTGAGCTTTACGGAGATGCGTTTGAGAAACGTTATCTCGAACTCGAACAAGATCCAAATATCGTAAAAGAACATACCAAAGCGAAAGATCTTTGGAAAAAGATTTTGACGTCGTATTTTGAAACGGGAAGCCCGTTCCTGTGTTTTAAAGACAGTGCGAATCGTGCCAATCCGAATGACCATTACGGCATTATCCGCAGTTCAAACCTTTGTACCGAGATTTTCCAAAATACGCAGCCGAACCATTATCTGATCAAAATCAAATACGAAGACGGATCGTTTGTCACTTTTGAAGAAGATGAGATCGTAAAAGTCGACAGCGGAATCGAAAAACCGGCGAACAAAGTTACGGCACTCGATTCTCTCGGAGGCCGTCCGATCTACATCGTGGAAAAAGAGAAAGTCGACGGTGCAACAGCGGTGTGTAACCTCGCATCGGTTAACCTCTCCCGTGTCCATACGAAAGAGGATATCGACCGTATCGTTCCGGTAGCGATTCGTGCTCTTGATAATGTTATCGATCTCAACTTCTATCCGTTGGAAAAAGTAAAACGTACAAACATGCGCAGCCGTGCAATCGGTTTGGGTGTTATGGGTGAAGCGCAAATGCTTGCCGAAAACAAAATCGTTTGGGGCAGCCAAGAACATTTCGACAAAGTCGATGAAGTGATGGAGTCGGTGAGCTATAACGCGATTCTCGCTTCCAGCAACCTCGCCGTCGAAAAAGGAAAATATGCCGAGTATGAAGGCTCAAAATGGAGCCGCGGAATCCTCCCTATGGATCATGCGACTGCAGAAGTTCAAAACCTCGTGGATCGCGGCGGATTGTTTGCACCGAATTATGAGTGGGATGAGCTTCGTGAAACGATCAAACGTCAGGGGATGCGTAACGGCTATCTGATGGCGATCGCACCGACCTCTTCTATCTCTATTCTTACCGGTACGACACAAACGATCGAGCCGATCTACAAACGCAAATGGTTTGAAGAAAATCTCTCAGGATTGATTCCGGTTGTTGCACCGAAACTCAGTCCGGATACATGGGGATACTATACTCCAGCGTACGATCTCGATCAAACGATCCTCGTCAAAGCGGCGGCAATCCGTCAAAAATGGATCGATCAGGGGCAAAGTCTCAATATCTTTATCACCCTAGATCGCGCCAGCGGGAAATATCTCAACGATATCTACATGCTCGCATGGAAACTGGGTCTCAAATCGACCTACTATCTACGCTCACAATCGCCGGAGCAAAAACAAGACACAGCAGACCGCTCGATGGAGTGTGAAGGGTGCCAGTAAAGCCCCTGAGCGTCTCAACGCTCAAAAACCTGCTAGAGCGTATCGATTTTGCCCGACAGGGTGAAATCCGCTCCCTTACCCCCCTATCCCCTACTTCCATCGAAATCCGTTTCAGTGTTCAGGATATCGCACGCGGTTATGACTGGATCGATGTGATGTTTCGAATAGAAGGTGTGAACGACGCCAAACTCGTGAGTGATAATGTTCTACGTGCATTGGATATGTCGGAGGGGATAACGGTAGAGCTAACACCTAACAGTGCCGCGTTAGCGATCGGCAGTTACAGCGGACGTTGTGACGAAGCACCGTGTTATATTCTCGGAACCTCGATCGGATACGAAGAACTCCCTTTTAGCGGGTAAGGAGCTTTTTTACGCACGATTCGATCATCGTATATACGTGCTCGAACCCTTCAAATCCGTCAAAAAAATACGGATCGGGGACATCTGCCCCCTCGTGCCCATAATCTCCCAATTTCACTAAATTAGTACATCCCATCGCTTTGAGATCGTTATAGTTGCTTTGATCCAGTGCGACGATCAGATCAAAGGTTCTGAAGTCGGCTTTGCAGACCTGACGGGCACGAAGTTTTGAAATATCAATATTGTGATTATGAGCGACGGTAACAGAGTGTTTGCAGGGAGGTTCTCCGGCGTGCCAATGGCTCGTTCCGGCAGAGTCGACCGTGATGTTGTGGCCGCCCTCTTCTATCAAACGGCGTGCAACCCCTTCGGCGATCGGTGAACGGCAGATATTTCCCAAACAGACAAAGAGGACGGATTTCACTTTTTCTCCAACAAACAGATAAAGAACCCGTCGATGGTATCGGTCGGCAAAATACGGACGGCATTTTGGATCCGTTCATCGAAAACCTCTTTTCCCCACCGTTTTAAAGGCTTTTGGATGTTATAGAAGGGCAAAGTCAGGGGCAATGTCGTTAAATGCTCTCCATGACGCTCTAAGAGGTGCTGGAGAGGGCTTTCATTCTCTTCGGGAGAAAATGAGCAGGTACAATAGAGCAATTTACCGCCCGGTTTGAGGGCATCGAATGCGGAGAGGAGCAATCGGCGCTGGAGTTTCGAGGTCTCTTTGACCTTGTGGATCGTCCAAAACGACATCGATTTAGGCTCATGGGTTTTGAACCGCGCTTCGGAGGAACACGGTGCATCGAGTAAAATACGGTCAAACATCTCGGGACATTTTTTCCCCACGCTCCGTCCATCGGTCATGTAGGTGTGGGCATTGGTCACCCCTTGGCTTTCCAGATTGTCGCGCAGTCGGAAAAAACGTTCTCGCGACAGTTCTACCGCCGAGAGCCATCCCGTGTTTTCCATCATCTCTGCAAGCATCAGCGTTTTACCTCCGGGAGCGGCGGCGAGATCGAGTACCGTCTCTTCGGGCTTGGGGGCGAGGATGAGCGGTGCGATCATGGAGGCGAGATTTTGGATATAGAGCCTGCCGCCGTAAAAGGGATCGCTCTGGGTGAGGCGAAGTTTCTCTTCGGGAGCGATACGGTAGACGCCCTCCAGCCACCCTACCCGCTCAAAGGGGATATCTGCGGCAGTTAACTCCGCTTCGAGGGCTTCGGGTGTCGATTTGAGCGTATTGACCCGAAAGGTGACCTGTTTAGGAGAATCAAAGGTACGGATGATGGAGTCAAACTGTTCATGTGGAACAATTTGGGAGAGTCGCTCGACAAAAGCTTCAGGAAGGGTTGTCATCGTTTGCGTACCGCCATACGGACAACCGAAGCGATTCCGATATGCCCTCTTCCCTCGTTGAGTTCCGTTTCGGTTTCGCAGAGTTCGAGTATATCGCACGGTGTTTGTTCTAAAAGTGTGCGTAACTCATCGGCAGTATAGAGAAGCGTTTCATCTTTAGGGCCGCCGGTAGTGCGTGGAAGCTGATGTATAGAGAAAAACTCTCCTGCGAAAATAGCACCGGGTTTGAGATGGTCGATGACTTTTGAAAACACATCACTGCGGAGCGGTTCAGCGAGGTGGAGAAAGGAGCAGAAAATCGCATCATAGTGTTCACCCGGCTCCCAGTCTTCCAAATCGATGTGAATAAGGCTCAGGGTAAATCCAAGCGAGTGTGCCAAAGCTTCTGCTTTTGCCAAACCGATATCGCTGGCATCGAGTGCGGTGACGGTGTGCCCTTTACTCAGGGCATAGGCTGCGTTGCGCCCTTCCCCCTCTCCTAAAAAGAGGATATTTTTCCCCTTCTCCAGCGTGTCGATGTGGGAGGCGACGTATCGGTTCGGCTCTTTACCGTAAAAATACCCCTCTTTGGCGAAGCGTTCGTTCCAAAATTCGCGCTGATCACTCATCGTACCACTCCGTCCAATACCGGAACAAAATCGCATACTTCGAGGGGATCTTCATGGATGACGCCGCCCCGCTTTGTAAATCGGGTGATGACCTGTTCACGCCCCCGCTCCATAGGTGCCAAGAGTATTCCCCCTTCTCGCAGCTGATCGAAGAGTTTTTGAGGGATGGCCCGTGCCGAAGCGGAAAACAAAATACGATCGAATGGGGCATACTGCTCCCATCCGTTTTGTCCGTCATCGGTTCGGGTGTGAATATTTCCCAAATGGAGATGTCGGAAGCGCTCTTTTGCCTCCAGCAGCAGCGATTCGATACGCTCGATCGTAAAGACACGGCGGAAAATTTTGGACAATACTGCCGCCTGATAACCGCTGCCGCATCCGATTTCGAGTACGCTGTCGCACCCTTCGGGACTGAGGTACTGGGTCATTTTCGCCACCGTCAGCGGTGAGGAGATGTATTGCTGCGCACCGATCGGCAGTGCATCCAGACGATAGGCATTGTGCCGCATAGCGATCGGGACAAACATCTCCCGATTGGTATGGACGATCGCCTCTTTTATGTTGGCGCGAAGAGGGAATTTTTTAGCGATCTCCTCGGCCATGCGTGAGGTTTTAATGATGGTGATTTTATCGATGCTCATTCGATTCCTACATTGAGATATCGGCGCATTGAGAGGACGGTACGCTCTTCAAAATGCGAGGTTAAAAGTTCGGCTCCGCTGTTACGGATCTCCCCGCCGAAGGGGGTAATGATGCCGCTCATGGCACTGGTATCCTCATTGGCTGCATCAGAGGCGATAACATAACATTGATTCATGAGCGCAAGTGCGTTGGTTAAAGTGGTGAAATGGTCTGCTCGAAGTTTCCCCCATTGAGCCGGGAGTGCGATGATATCGCACCCCTCCATACGCTGCCAGAGTGTTTTAAACCGCAGTTCGAAACAGATGAGGATACCGATGGTGATCCCCTCGAATACAAAGGGGGTTATCGCACCCTCTTCTCCCGCAGTAAAATGCTCATGTTCCGCACCCAACGCAAAGAGTTTCGCTTTGGCTTGTCGGTGAAGAATGCAATCGTTGTGAAGCATATACGCGACGTTGTAAAAGTTATTGCCCTCTTTGGTAATCGCGGTGAAGATCAAAAGGCGATTCGGTACACATTTACGCAGTTTTTCAAGTGCTGCAACGGTAAATGCCGCAGCTTCGTCAAATCGATCATAAGCAAAGCCGCTTAGAGCAACTTCCGGGGCAACGATAATGGCATCTTCGGGAGATTGGTCGATCAGTGTGATGAGACGGTCGAGGTTTTTTTCAAAATCCTCGTCCGTTTCAAAACAAAGCGATACGATGGAGCGGTTTTTAGAAGTCGTCAAAGCTGAGGCTTCCTTTGGAATAGTTCGTCACGGTTCCCTCAAAGAAATTCGTTTTTTGATCATTGAATTTCGAGAAATCATCCACCCATTTAATCGGATTGGAGACATTGTAGAGGGGTTTTAGCCCGACTGCGGTGAGGCGGTTGTCGGCAAGATACTGAATGTATTGTTCCACGATTTCATTGGTAAGACCCAAAATTTGTCCTTGGGTAATGTACTGACCCCATGCCACTTCTAATGCGACCGCTTTGCGGAACATATCATAGACCTCTTCGATGAGTGTTTCGGTGAAAAGATCGGGGCGTTCGCGGCGCAGGGTGTTGATGATGTTTTGGAATAAAACGAGGTGGGTCACTTCATCACGCTGGATAAAGCGGATCATCTGTGCGCTTCCGAGCATTTTACCTGAACGCGCGAGGGTGTAGATATAGGTAAATCCGCTGTAAAAATAGATCCCCTCTAAAATTTGGTTTGCAAAACAGGCTTTGACAAAAGCGCTTTCACTTGGATCATTCGCAAGCTCGGTATAACGTGCCGCAATCGAGTCATTTTTGGTTTTAAGCATCATATCACGTCGCCAGAGATCGTAAATCTCTTCACTGTTTTGGCTGATAGAGTCGACCATGACCGCGTAACTTTGAGAATGAAGCGCTTCTTCGAAACTTTGGCGTACCAAGATGAGGTTGATTTCCGGTGCCGTCACATACGGGTTGACGTTATCCATCAGGTTGTTCGTTTGGAGACTGTCCATGAAAATAAGCTGGGAGAGTGCTTTGTCGTATGCGGTTTTTTCCATCTCAGTGAGGTATTTGTAGTCGACCGCATCGCGTGTCATATCGACCTCTTTTGGGAACCATGTGTTGTTGAGCATCATTTCCCAGAGGTTATATGCCCATTGGTATTTGATGTTGTTTAACTCGAAAATACCGGTCGGATTACCGCCGAAAATCTGGCGATCGTTTACATGTTCTTTGGAGGTTGGATTGTAAATTTGTTTACGCTTCATTACGGCTGTCCCTACTGTGCAGTTAAAGTAAATGATTATGTCGAAATATAGATTTAAGTATGATAAAATGAAAAGAGTTTTTCGATGGGGGTAACGAGATGAATAAAGGGATAATCCTCAAATCGTTGGCAGCAGGCGTGGCGATTTACAGTGCAGCAGGTTTTTTAGGAGTACCGTATCTTCTCAAAAACGTTGTTCCCCAAAAAGTGGATGAAGCAACACATGGGGGAAAATTGTCGGTTCAGGCGGCATCATTCAACCCCTTTACCTTTCACTTAAAGCTTAAAAATTTCTCCTTTAAAACGCCTCAAAACGGCGATTTCTTTGCCCTCAAAGCTTTTTCGATCAATCTCGACCCCACGGATTATTTGTGGCGCGGCGGTTTGGTTATCAAAGATATCCGATTGAGCGAGCCTAAGATCACGATTCGCCGTGATCAAAACGGAGATTTTAATTTCAAATGGCTTACTGAACTAGGGGACAAAACGGAGACAGAAAAGAAACCTTCTGAGCCTTTGGGACTGATTATCAAACATTTCGCTCTGAATGAGGGGACGCTGGATTATAACGATTTTTCAGACGGAAAAGCGTATAGCGTCGGGTTGGGACCGATAGGATTCAATCTCGATAATATCGATCTGCGGCACCTTTCTAAAGCAAATGGAAAAATGCGTGTGTATGCAACGATCAACGAGGGGGGATTTATTGAACTGAAAAGCAAAGTCAACTCTCTCTCCCCGCTTACGCTGGATGGAAGCGTAGCGTTTGATTCGGGAAAACTCTATACGCCATGGCGTTATTTTAAAGAGAAGTTTCCGATTGAAGTGGCTGATGGAACGGCAGGCTTCAGATTTGATTACCGTTTTAACAGCAATGACATCAATGCGACCGAACTCTCAAACCTCCATTTTGAAATGGACAAACTGCGCGTCATACCAAAAGGAGAAGATCGTAATCTCCTAACCCTTGCTTCGCTCAAAGTCACAAACGGTAACGTTCAGCCTCTGCGAAAGATTTTTAATGCGGAATCTCTCAATGTGGGAGGGGTCAATTTGGCTGCACAGCGGTCGCATGAGGGGAAAATCGATTGGCTCGACTATATCGATCAGATCCAAAAAGCATTCCCGGAAGATAAAAATGAGACTAAAGTTCCTTGGCGTTTTGCATTGGGAAATGTGAACGTCGAAAATGTCGGAGTTCAGTGGAGCGATTTTGCCCCGCGTGAACCGTACACGGCAAGTCTGAATAACTTCTCCCTTCACACCGGTGCGCTTAGCAGTGACGAAAAGACTCCGTTGACACTCTCATTGGGAACAGAAGCCGTTCGCGTAACACGCAAAAGTGATAATGCTCAAGCTTTCGGGATCGAGGGAATCGGAGTGGAAGGGGTTGAAATCAACCGTTTCGACCATATGGCAACAGTGAAAAAAGTGTTGATTTCCAAACCCTCAGCATCGTTAAAGCGGCTTAAAGACGGTTCGATCGATGTGACCCGCTATCTGTATGCTTCACCACAGAAGGCCGAGTCAGAGCCATCTGTTCCATGGGGATATCAACTGGATGAAATTACTCTTAATGACGGAACTTTCGGATTTACCGATGAGGTCCCTCACAAAAAGGTAGCGTTGAATTTTGAACAGTTGAACGGGAATGTTCGCTATTTTAGCAGCGATGCGAAGGCTAAAAATGATATTTCCCTTTCGACGAGAGTCAATGAAAAAGGATCATTAGAACTCAAGGGGGATCTTGTTCGGGCTCCGCTTCGAAGTAACGGAACGTTTACCCTAAAAGGGATTGATTTATCGATTTTTGACCCGTATCTCGAACCTGCCACCTATGCATCTCTGCGTCGAGGGACGCTGGCGGTTGCAGGAAATTATGACTTTACCCCTGCAAAAACCTCGGTAAAAGGGAAAGTAGCACTGAGCGATTGGGTTGTCAATGATACGAGAGACGACAGTGTATTGTTGGGATGGCAGAATATCGGTGCGACACCGTTTGTCTATGCCTACCCCGATAATCGGCTTAAAATCAACCAGCTGGCGATTGACGGATTCTATACCAATACTCTGATCGATTCGAAAAAAGTTCTGAACTTCTCCACGTTGAGTAAAAAAAGCCAAAACGATACCAATACAACTGCGACCAAGTCGTCGGGGAACCCTTTTGGAGTTGATATCGTCAAATTGGTTTTGAGAGACAGTAGTGCAAACTTCAGTGACATGTCTTTGCCTCTGCCGTTTAAAACGTATATCCATGATTTGGAAGGTTCGGTACTGGGGATTTCGACGACGAAAGACGTCACGACGTTTGTCAAACTTCGCGGGGGTGTCGATCAATACGGATTGGCAAAAATCGACGGCCAGCTCAATACGGCAGCCCCTAAGAAATACACCGATATCAAAGTGGGATTCGACAATCTCGATCTCAAAAACTATACTCCGTATTCTCTCGAATTTTTGGGGTATAAAATTGACGGGGGGAAACTCTTTTTAAATCTCGGATACAAAATCGACCAGGGACAAATGAATGGAGACAATAAGGTCGTTATCAAACAGATTCAGCTGGGTGCCGAAAAAGAGGGGGGATCACCGTGGCCGATGCGGCTGGTCGTTGCATTGCTCGAAGACAGTGATGGGGTTATAGATGTCAGTCTCCCGGTTGAGGGGGATGTGAATAAACCCGATTTCAAATACGGCAGTGTCGTATGGCAGGTGATTAAAAATCTCTTTACCAAAGCGGTAACGTCACCTTTCCGGCTGCTTAGTTCGATGCTGGGGATTGAGAATGACAAACTCGCTTCGATCGATTTTGAGGGGGGATCAGCCGTTCTGCAGCCTCCTCAGATTGAAAAACTCGACCAGATTGCCGGTATGCTCGAAAAACGTCCTAAATTGACATTGGATATCTATGGCGGATGGGACACGGTTTCCGATACACACGCCCTTAAAGCAAAAAAACTGGTCCAAGCGGCATTAAAACGGAATAAAAATTTAAAAATCGATACTCCTCAGGCCATGAGTCTCGATCTCCTCGAAGATATGGCAGATGATTCTCTGGATTCCAAAGAAATCAAAACGATTAAAAACAATCTGGAAGAAAAATATCCGGAAGAAGCGGCATTTGTACGCCATTTCAGTGATGCATTGATAGAGAAACTCATTGCGATTCAAACGCTTACACCACAGGAGACACAGCTGTTGGCACATCAACGTGCAGAAGCAATACGATTATACCTGATGAAAAATGCGGGTCTGGAAAAACGACTGGTACTCAAAGCAGAAGAGGCAGCCAAATCTTCAACAGGCGGAGAAATTCCGACTCGGCTGGAGATCGTTGTACCATAATGGTGAATATTTGGTTCAATCGGGCTTATTTTTAAATTTGTCCGATTCTCCCTATAATGTCATAATTGAATTTTATAGGAGAAGCGATGCCATTTTCACCTGCAAAGCGTAAAGGTACCCTCAGCGGTATCCTTTTTGTCGCCATCTTTGCCGCAGCCGCGACGATGATTGCCGACATCAGTGCCATTAAAAATCTTGGAATTTCACCGTTAGTTGTGGGGATTGTGTTGGGGATCTTTTTTGCCAATACCCTACATAACCGTATCCCTTCCGTCTGGGAAGGGGGGATTACTTTTTCAGGTAAAAAAATCCTCCGATTCGCAATCGTGTTTTACGGTTTTAGAATCACATTTCAACAAATTGAGCAAGTGGGAATAGAGGGGTTTATGGTCTCTTTGATCATGCTTTCCACCACGTTTATTCTCGGAACTTTTTTAGCTCAAAAGTTTTTTAAACTTGACCGGGATACCTCAATGCTGACTGCTGCAGGTGCATCGGTATGCGGAGCTGCAGCCGTTCTGGCAACAGAGCCTGTTTTGAAAAGTGAAGAGCATAAAGCTGCCGTCGCTGTATCCATGGTGGTCCTTTTCGGGACTATTTCAATGTTTTTATATCCTGTATTGTATGCTGCCATCATCGCTCCCGCAACAGGGTTTTTGCATATGGACCCTTCAACGTTCGGAATGTATGTAGGAGGTACAATTCATGAGGTAGCTCAAGTCGTAGCCGTACCGGCATCCATTCCGGGTGCCGATCAATCAATGGCCAATACAGCGGTAATTGTAAAAATGACACGGGTTATTTTGATCGCTCCGATGTTGATTGTATTGGGAATTTATCTCTCGTATGCTGCCAAGAAAAGCGGGACTGCAGGCGGCGGTGTGAAATTGGTCATCCCTTGGTTTGCCGTATATTTTATCGGTATGGCCGGTGTCAATTCGCTTATACTGAACTTTACAGATGCACATACGGGTGAAGCGATTGCCACTACGATCACTTCTGCGATTGCAAATATCAATATCGTCGATACGTTCTTGCTTACGATGGCAATGACAGCACTGGGAATGGGGACACGATTCGCTAAATTCAAAGGATTAGGCTTGGCCCCTATTTATGCGGCAGGATCCATGTTTATTTGGTTGGTAGTAGGTGGTTTTGTCATTACCAAATGGGTTGTGGCAACATTTTAATTATCTTTTCCGATAGCTCAATGCTTCAAGCAGATGAGCTTTTCCAATATTATCTTCCCCTTCGATATCGGCGATCGTCCGTGCGACTTTAAGTACACGGCTTACCGCCCGAAATGATAACCCGAATCTTCCTATGGCCTGATCGATTACTTGCTGAGTTTCCGAATTTAACGGACAGTATTGGGTTATTTCCGCATCACTCAGCGCACCGTTTAATCGTTCTTGCCCCCGTTGTTTCTGACGCAAAAAGGCTTGACGTACGATCGCATGTAGATCGCGGGAAGTGACACTGGGTTTGTCTTCGGAACTGACAGCATGCATCTGAACATATAAATCAATGCGATCCAAAAAAGGGTCTGAAAGACGTGATTTGTACCGGCTGATTTCTAAGTCGCTGCACCGGCAGGCTACGGATGTGCTAAAAAGATTTCCGCAAGGGCAGGGATTCATGGCGGCAACAAATAAAAAATTGGCATCGTAGGTCACTTTTGTATTGACACGTGAAATGCGTATATGGCGGTCTTCCAGCGGCTCGCGTAATGCTTCAAGAACGGTTTTAGAAAAATGGGGGAGTTCGTCAAAGAATAAGATTCCGCCGTGTGCCAATCCAACTTCACCGATTTGGGCTTTATGTGTGCCGCTGACAGATTCATTAAACTATGCTACAATCAAGAGCTTACTACGGAGTTAATCAAATGAAATTTCATTTAACTTTACTACAAAATATAGTTAACTGTGCTACAACCTTTCCAAATACCAATAAACTGTCCTACAATATTTCTGGAGTAGCAGTATGAAAATCTCGATGAAAAATAGAAAGATCGGTTATACCTATGGGAGCGTGTCAGGACGTTATTCATTTCGTAAAGAAAAAACTATTGCGTTTGAGTCAATGCTTGAAAAAGATTTTATTACGTTATGTGAATATAACGACCTTGTCTTGGATGTGATCGAACAGCCGGTAACGCTTTTATATATTAATGAAAATGGCAGAGAAGTACCTTATACACCAGATTTTTTGGTCTATTTTAAATCGTCGCCTTACTCTGGTGTCATATCTGATCATCCAAAGCCAATGTTGGTTGAAGTAAAACCTGCTGATAAGCTCAAAGAACAGTTTTGCGAATACCGACATAGATTTAAAGTAGCTACGAGATATGCGATGGAAAATGGTTTTGTTTTTAAAATTTTTGACGAAAAGAGAATCCGTGGACAGCAGCTTAAAAATATCAATTTCATTGCCCGACATAAAAACCTTGTTTACTCGGAAAACGAGGAAGAAAGGATTTTGGGACATCTAAAAGCTATCGGGCATACCGCAATCGATCATTTGCTTGCATATTTGTTTGTTACCGAGGTTCAAAGGGGAATAGGGCTTGGTCAAGTATGGCATTTACTTGCAAATAAAAAAATTGCATGCGATATGAGTTTGCCTTTGGGACATCATACGGTCGTATGGCTCAATACACCAAATTATTATGAATCCAATGAAGAGGAATTTTGAAATGACGGCACAGAGCACAGGGCATAAACTCGATAGAAGACTTTTAAAGTTTATGGCTGAAGATTATGTTGAATGTGGTGGTAAAGTCTATCAGATAAGTCTGATCATCGATTTTGATGAAGTGATCGGCATTGATATCGAAACAAAACGTCCCGAACGTTTACTAATTAGAGATTTAAAACCTGTGAGTTTGGATAAAGTTCAAGACAATGGATTTATTCATCGCGATCTTACAGATATAAGTGACGATGACTGGAGGGAGCTGGAAAGAAGATTTGCTGCCATTGCACCGATATTAAATGGAGCGAGCCGAGCTGAAATTGAACAACATGCAAAAAGCATCAATATTCACTTTACGACTCTATATCGGTGGTTGAGAAACTATAAATCTACTGGGACACTTACGGGACTTCTTCCAAAAAAGGAGGGTAGAAAACCTGGAGAAATTAGAATTGACAGCCGTGCAGAAAAGATTATTCATGAAAAGATTAATGAGCATTATCTAACACGAGAGCGTCATTCGATTCAATTTGTTATGAATAAAATATTCGATCAGTGTAATCAGGAAAATTTGGTTTCGCCAAGTAAAAATACGATCCGTAACCGCATTTCTCGAATTACTGAATATGAACGACTGAAAAAGCAGGGGAATGCTTCGGTAGCAAAGGATAAATTTGCACCCGCGCCCAACAAATATGAAACGGATTATCCTTTGCAAGTGGCACAAATTGACCATACCCAAGTAGATATCATTTTGGTTGATGACGATAGTAGATTGCCGATTGGGCGGCCATGGATCACCTTGATGATTGATGTGTACAGTCGGATGATAATGGGATATTTTTTATCATTGGATGCGCCGAGTACGACATCGGTTGCAATGTGTATCGCCAATGCGGTTCTTCCCAAAGTGGAATGACCCCTTAAATGTAGACACTTTTTAAGACGCCGATTATGTCGATATGACAGAAGCGAAAGGCGACAGGAGAAGTGAATGCCACCGAGATATACAGACGAGTTCAAACAAGAAGCTGCCAG
>NZ_JAQUHV010000017.1 GCF_028681615.1 Sulfuricurvum sp. | reverse complement strand
ATTGGGGTTATAATCACTTTTTATGGAATTCATCTAAGGAGAAGATATGGCGAGATTAGTTGTCCTCGGCGGCGGAGTCGCCGGACATACTGCAGCGACATTTGCGGCAGATTGGCTCGGAAAAGAACACGAAGTAGTAGTAGTTACCCCTAACTCAAAATGGAACTGGATCCCTTCCAATATTTGGGTCGGTGTCGGCGGAATGACAAAAGAGGACGTAACATTTGATCTTGCTCCTGTTTATGAAAAAGCAGGGATCACTTACAAGCAGGCAAAAGCAGTCAGTATCAATCCTGAAGGGAATGCTTCAACAGATAAATCTTTTGTAACGATTGAATATACAGGACAAGGCAAAGCGGGTCAAAGCGAAGAGGTAACATTTGATTATCTCATCAACGCTACCGGACCGAAACTTAACTTCGGTGCAACTCCGGGCTTGGGTGAAGGTTCAAACTTGGGTGAGTTCACTGTTTCAGTATGTACAGCGGATCACGCGGATCATGCAGCGCATGAGCTTAAAAAAGTTATGGATAAAATGCGCAAAGGCGAACGCCAAAAAATCCTAGTCGGTACAGGTCACGGTATGTGTACGTGTCAAGGTGCGGCATTCGAGTATATCTTCAACATCGAACATGAAATCCGTAAAGCGGGTCTTCGTGACATGGCTGATATCCAATGGATCTCTAACGAATCATTCATGGGTGATTTCGGTATGGGCGGACTCCACATGAAAGTAGGGGGATACGTCGTGAGTTCTCGTATCTTTACCGAGTCTTTGTTCGCTGAACGCGGTGTTAACTACATCACCGGTGCACATGTTAACAAAGTAGAAAAAGGGAAAGTTACGTATGAGCTTCTTGACGGGTCTACCGGCGAAGAAACGTTTGACTTCTCAATGCTGATTCCTCCGTTTGCGGGTGTAGGTCTTAAAGCATACAACAAAGCAGGTGAAGATATTACTGATACAGTATTCGCACCAAACGGCTTTATGAAAGTTGATGCAAACTATACGCCAAAACCGTACGAAGAATGGAAAGCATCAGACTGGCCACGTACCTATCAAAATCCGACCTATAAAAATCTATTCGCTGCAGGGATTGCATTCGCACCTCCGCACATCATCTCTAAACCGATGAAATCTCCTAACGGTACTGTGATCAACCCGACTCCTCCGCGTACGGGTATGCCAAGCGGTATCATGGGTAAAGCGGTAGCGCACAGTGTTTGCGATTTGATCAAACACGGCCCAAGTGCACATTTGCATGAAGCTTCTATGGCGGAAATGGGTGCGGCGTGTGTTGCATCGGCAGGTAAAGGATGGTTAGACGGTCAAGCAGCGGCTATGACGGTTTATCCGGTTGTTCCTGACTTCGATAAATATCCGGGAACAGGCCGTGACACCGATTATACGTTCGGTGAAATCGGTCTTGCAGGTCACTGGATCAAACACATCTTGCATTATTTGTTTATCTATAAAGCAAAACTCAAACCGTTCTGGAAAGTAATTCCGGAATAAGCATTAAGTCAAAACTGAAGAGAGATGACTCTCTTTGGACCTAAAATATCGCAATAGGAGAAAAAAATGGCAGTAAAAGAAGAAGAGTTTAACTTCGCTAAAAATGATAAATTCAATACCGCGATGATTCCTGGGAAATTTGCCCGTGCTATGCGTACATGCAAAATTTGGCAATTTATCCGTTTTGTCATCATCAATATTAAAATGATTATTGTAGTCGGCAAAAGCCACTAACTATTTCTAATTATTAGAACGCCAAAGGAATATATCCTTTGGCTACACTTGCCTCCTATGGGGCAGAATTTTTGAAAAGTTATCTTCTATGGTTCAACCACTTCTAAAGTATCCCGACCCGACTATCCGGCTTATTTCCGCTAATGTCCGTTTCTTTAATGACGAATTGTCTCAATGGATCACCGATATGATCGATACGATGAGAGAGAATGATCTCAGTGCACTCAGTGCCATAATGATCGGTATCCAATACAACGTAATCGTTATGAAAGAAGGGGATAGCTATATCCCATACATCAATGCCCGTTTGATTAAACATTCCGGGATGAGTACGCAAACCGAACGGAGCACGTATTATCCCGGAATCAGTGTGGATGTCGATCGATTTGAATATGTGACGGTGATCTACGAAGATGAAAATGGGAACCCTCACCATCGTGATTTAGATGCCGAAATGTCCCGAATATTTCAGCAGCAGCTCGATTATTGTTTTGGCAGCACGTTTGTTGACCGTGTTGATAAAGAGATGAAACAGCGGATTAATGATCATTTGGAACATGGCCTCGTCGAAGGGGGCGGTTCCTGTCCGATCGTTTTTTATCGGGACTATTTTAAGCGAGGGGCAAAATATTTGATTTCCTTTATAGCGCTCACGTTTGTCCTTCCGTTTTTTGTTTCGTCTGAAGTCCGAAGATGGGTTTATACGGTTGATACCTATGGTCTGATACTTATTCCGCTATTGCTGATTTCTTACTTTTTGTACGCGCAATACGAGGCCAAAATCTACAAACAGTGCACGAGCTGTCAAACCGGAAATATTATCGGTACGACGGCAATTTTGCTTTTTCAATACGCGATTATCAGTTTAGGCGTTTTTTTCTGGATCGCACCAAAATAATAAAAAATTATATTTTTACCCATTTTTCAGTATCATAACCAAAAAAATTGTTAGCAGTAAGGAATCCGTATGTCTCTACCGGATATGTCCCCTTTAGTCCGCTCTAAAGAGAAGCTCCTGTTGGAAAAGGATGCTATATTACACGAATGGGTCGAATCTGAACTGTGTATTTCGATTTTAGAGCGTCATGAGATTGAACCGGATTTTTTTCGTATCTATTATGCCGGCAGTGTTTATGATTATTTTATGGGGGTTGTCTCCGGAAATATGGCAATCGGTGAGTGCCCTGTAATCGCCGATTTAATCGATTACCTGAAAAACAAAGATCTCCGGGCGGACGAGCTGTTTGTTCTATGTACCCATTTTAAACGATCGGTTATTAATGCAACGTATCGTTTGGGAATCAATGAGCACGCGGTCTTCAATGGGATCAGTTTTTTATTCGACCAAAATTTTGCCAGTGTATTAAAACTCTATACGGATACGATTTATCAAAAAGAACAGGAAGCGCTCAACGCTTCCAAAGCAAAAGAATATTTTCTCTCCAATATGTCTCATGAAATACGAACACCGCTTAATGCGATTTTGGGATTCGTATCTCTTTTACGGGATGAAACAACAAACCCGCGATATCAACAGTATCTCGATATTATCAGCAACAGCGGTGAAAATCTTCTCCATATTATCAATGATATCCTCGATTTCTCAAAACTCCGCAGCGGGGAATTTACGGTTGATCCGCAACCATTTAATATCCATGACGAGATTTCCCATACCATGGAGCTTTTTGTCCCGAGTGCCAATTCTAAAAGCATTACGCTGACCAGTTTTATCGATCCTTCCATCCCGTATGAAATTATCGCGGACGCGCTTCGAATTAAACAGATCGTCGGGAATTTTTTGAGTAACGCCATTAAGTTCAGTCATCCGGGCGGAGCGATCCATGTGGAAGCACGATGCACGGAGGGGATACTGTCTCTATCCGTGAAAGATAACGGAATCGGTATTGCACCTGGGGATCAAGAACGCATTTTTGACGCCTTTTCCCAAGCACAAGAGGGGATGATGAAAATCAATGAGGGGACCGGTTTAGGGTTGTCCATTTGTAACCAGCTTGCAGAACATATGGGTGGAAGCATTGAACTGGAGACCCTCTTAGGCGAAGGGAGTCTGTTTACGCTAAAAATACCGGTCGTTGCCAATTATGAGTGTGAAATTCCTAAATTTGATGCTTCAATCTTTGACGGTATCCGATTCGGTCTGCTCGAGTATGATCCTTCCGAGAGTTATAAACTTGAGTCGCTCCAACGGTATTGGGAACATTTCGGGTTGGATATACAGTTGGTCACAACGGTTAAGGATGCGTGTGACCTTCTGATCTTTTTAGAGAGTTCTATGGACGATGATAAACGGGAAACCATTCTGCGTCATCATATCCCGTCTGTCGCTATTCTGGACTTTTTGGATGACCGTTATGATACGACCCCTACGATTGTACCGCTTACCTTTCCGATCTATTGTACCAAGCTCCAGAGTGCTTTAAGTGAGGTTTTGGGGATCACCCATTCCCGTCATCCGATTGAAATAGGAGAAAACGGAAGACTCGGGTTCATCGGCAAGGTGTTGGTTGCCGAAGACAATCTTGCCAATCAGGAACTTATTAAAATTATTTTAGAGCGCTACGGTTTGGAGTATGTCATTGCTTCGAACGGGCTTGAAGCAGTGAGGGAATACCGTTCGGATCGTTTTGATCTCATTTTTATGGACGAGCAGATGCCGGAAATGGACGGCAATGAAGCAACGGCGGCTATTTTGGCTTTTGAAAAAGAGACGGGGCATGAACATACCCCTATTGTCGCGTTAACCGCCAATGTCATCAAAGGAGCGCGAGAACGTTCTATTCAAAACGGATATGACGCGTTTTTAGGTAAACCGATCGTCTTGCGCGAGATAGAACAGATTTTTGAACGCTATTTGGAACCTACGGTTCTCCCTTTGCGCGAGAATGTAACGACGAAAGAGTCGGGCAGCAGAGCTATCGATATGGAACATCTCAAAAGCGCATTAATGCTCGAAGAAGATCAAATCGAACATTTGTTGAAAATCTATCATCATAAAATGGAACATTCTCTTCATGAACTTTTGAATGCGATAGAAAATAAATCGTATGAAGATATCGCTTTTATCGCCCATGCGATCAAAGGCTCAAGCGCTAATTTCCGTTTCGAGGAACTTTCCAGACTGGCATATGTCATTGAAGAATCGGCAGTGGGAGAAGATGAAGAGTTTGATTTTATCGAAGCCTACGATGTGCTTCGATCCGGATTTATCAAGAAGTTTATCTAGAAGCTATTCTTCCAAATAATAACCGACTCCCGAAGCGTTTTTAATGACGTCGGTCGGGAGTTTGCTCCGTAGTCTCCAAACAAGTGTTCGGACGCTGTTGTCGGTAGCCCCTTTGGTCTCCCAAACATAATTGATCGCCTGTTCGAAATCGACGACACTCCCGAGTTGTGCTACCAAGAGACGGATAAACGCGTTCTCTTTTTTAGTAAGCTTGATTTTTTGGTTTTGGTAATAGGTTTCGCCCAATCCTGTATCGTGGCGATACCCATCGCCAAATTCGACAATCGGTTTATCGGAAAGCTTTTTAGCGTAGACTAACTTTTCGAGCTCTTCGCGGTCGGATTTGAGTTCGTCGATATTGGAATTGCGTTTTCGCTCTTCTTTAAATCGGTAAAGAGCCATTTGAATCGTGGTATGCAGATTGATAGGATCGAACGGTTTGACAATGTATCCGTAGGGTTCGGTTTTTTTCGCTTTCGCAAGCATGTCGTTATCTGAATGGGCTGTCAGGTAGATGAATGGGAGCGGATGTTTATCACGGATAAATTGTGCGAGTTCGATTCCGTCCATCGTCTTTTGCAAACCGATGTCGATGAGGGCAATATCAGGATTATAAATTTTTATTTTATTACGTGCTGTCACGGCATTATCGGCAATCGATATAACATCGTACCCTTGTTTTTCAAGGGACATTTTCAAATTCATTGCCGTGACTTCATCGTCTTCAACGACTAGCACTTTGATTATACTCATGTATCCTCTTTTATTATAGTTTTATTAGTAATTATTTTATCACATTGTCGATGAAATTGCACGATAATGCGCGCAAATATTGTGATAAGCGGTCGCTATTGTAGAATAATATTTCTTTTTTATCCGTTATTCAACCCAAAAGGGGCATAATCGCGTCATTAACAGGGAACGATAGGATAACAATGCTTGACTTTGATAAATTTACCAAATATTCCAAACCGGGGCCTCGCTATACGAGTTACCCTACCGCATTAGAGTTTAGTGATACGTTTGATTACGACAGCTATCTCGAAAAACTCCATTCTCAAGATCCTTCGCGACCTCTATCGCTCTATTTTCATTTACCGTTTTGTAAGAATGCCTGCTATTTCTGCGGATGTAATGTTGTTTTTACCTCTAAAGAGGATAAAAAAGAGCGTTATATCGATTATCTGCTTCGCGAACTTCAAATTTTAAGTACCCATATTGATGTGAACCGTCCTGTCATTCAGCTCCACTTCGGCGGCGGGACGCCGACATTCTTCGATGCGGATCAGCTGAACCGAATCATCAGTGCGATCAAGAGCCATTTTAAAAACTTTACCGCTGATGCTGAGATTAGCTGTGAGATCGATCCTCGCCATATCAATGAAGAGCAGATGAAAGTGATGAGTGACGCCGGATTTAACCGCGTGAGTTTCGGGATTCAGGATTTTGATGAGAAGGTACAAGTCGCCGTTCACCGTGTTCAGCCGTATGACATCACCAAAGCTGCGATGGAGTTGGCGCGCAAATACAACATGGTGAGTGTCAATGTCGATTTGATCTACGGCTTGCCGTATCAGAGTTTGGAGACGTTTAAAAAGACTCTCGATTTAGCGATTTCGCTTGATCCGGACCGTTTTGCCGTCTTTAACTATGCGCATGTTCCGTGGCTCAAAAAAACGATGCGTAAAATTGATGAAACGACGTTGCCGCATCCGGCGGAGAAACTGGCCATCATGCGCTATACCATCGATCATATGTCCGAGCTCGGATATCGCATGATCGGAATGGACCATTTCGCAAAACCTGAAGATGAACTTTTCAAAGCGATTGAAAAAGGGGAACTGCACCGCAACTTCCAAGGTTACACGACGAAAGGGGGCGCCGATCTGATCGGGATCGGGCTCACATCGATCGGTGAAGGTTCCGATTATTATGCGCAAAACTTTAAAGAGATGGATGCGTATGAAGCGGCCATTGATGCGGGTAAATTGCCGTATGAGCGTGGTGTAGCCCTCAATGAAGATGATCGTATCCGTCAGTTCGTCATTATGGAATTGATGAGCAATTTCAAACTCGATATCGCCCGTTTCGAGCGGTTGTACGGAGTGAAGTTTGCAGAGTATTTTGCCGATGCTTTGGAAGCGCTTAAACCGTTTGAAGCGGATGGATTACTTACGATGAGTGACAGGGCGATAGAGTGTTCGGCTACCGGTACACTCCTGATCCGTAATATCGCAATGCCGTTTGATGCCTATATGAAACGTCATGCGGCTTCTGACAAAGCGTTTAGTAAAACGGTGTAACTGAATGGAACCTCGCGAACTTTTTAATTTTACCGAAACTTCGGATGCCTGTATCAAATGCGGGAAATGTATTCCGGTATGTACCATCCATAACGTCAATGCGGACGAAGTTACCTCTCCACGCGGATTTATCGACCTGCTCGGTGCGTATCAGCGCGGGCAGTTGGAATTGGACAAAAACGCCAAAGCGATTTTTGAGACCTGTTTCTTGTGTACCAATTGTACCGATGTGTGTCCGAAGGCGCTTCCGACCGATATGGTGATCGAACAGGTTCGTGCCGATCTTGCCGATAAATACGGGATCGCTTGGTTTAAACGGGCATTTTTCTTTCTTCTGCGTCATCGTACATTAATGGATATCCTCTTTAAATTCGGGTATGTCTTTCAAACCTGCGGGTTTAAAATCAAAGCGGAACTGAACTCGATGCAGCCGCGGTTTAATCTGCCGATCATCAAAAAAGAGCGTCTTTTGCCGTCGATGGGCAAGACGTCATTTTTGAACAGTTATCCTGAAAATATTCCCAACGGCGGGAAACGCCGTGTTGCCATTTTTATCGGGTGTCTGGCGAACTACAATTACACCGAGATCGGTAAAGGGTTACTGGAGATTTTGAACGTTTTGGAAGTGGATGCTTTTATCCCGAAAAAACAGCTTTGCTGCGGAGCGCCAGCTTATTTTACCGGGGACTTTGCGACCGTCGATCATAACGCCAAAAAGAACATTGAATATTTTGAGAGTTTCATCGATGAAGTCGAAGCGATTATTATCCCGGAAGCGACTTGCAGCGCGATGATCAAAATCGATTACGAACATTTCTTTCACGATCAGCCTGAATGGCTCGAGCGTGCCAAAAAACTCAAAAGCAAGATCTTTATGGCGACCGAGTGGCTGGAACAAAAAACCGATCTCAAGGCGATCCTGGCAAGCAAGGGGCATAGTGACGCGGTTGTGACCTATCACGATCCGTGTCATGCGCGTAAAATGCAGGGGGTGTATCAAGAGCCTCGCCGTTTGGTTTCCCAAAATTACACGATTACCGAGATGAGCGATCCGAATGCCTGCTGCGGATTCGGCGGTGTGACGATGCAGACGGAAAATTTCCATTTTGCCCAGGCTGTAGGGAGACCGAAAGCCGCCATGATCGCTAAAACGGGGGCACAGGTGGTTACGGCTGAGTGCAGTGCGTGCCGAATGCAGATCAACAACTCTATGAATGAGGCGAATGTCGATGTCGTCTTTAAAAATCCGATCGAATTGATCGCGGAAGCACTAAAGGCCGATAAATGACATCGATCGAAGTTGAATCGTTTTTAGAGACATTCCAAACACTGGTCATGGCTTCTCTTACTCCCGAGGGCGAAGCGCATGCGAGCACGGCTCCGTATATACGGATGGACAATAATTTCTATATCCTTATCAGTACGGTAGCTCAACACGGACGGAACCTTTTGGCGGCGAAAAAGGTCTCTTTGCTTTTTGCGGAAGACGAGTCTCAGTGTGTACAGCCTTTTGCCCGTAAACGGGTAACGATTGAAGCATCCGTAAGCGAATTGGACCGAGACGATGAGGCATATTCTCAGGTGATAGATCGCTTTTGCGCCCATTTCGATCCGGACTTGGTTGCATCCCTCTCGAATATGGGAGATTTTCATCTGTTTAAACTTTCTCCGCAGTGCGGCAGTGTCGTCATGGGATTCGGCAAAGCGTATCGTTTGAACGAGTGCATGGAAGTACAGACTCAAATCATGGGTCAGCATCAAAAAGGGCATGGGAATGGATAAACTCCTCATCGTATGGAGCAGCGGTGAGGTCGAAGTAGCCAAAAAACTTGTATTGCTTTATGGAAGTGTCGTCTTGCCGCGCGGATATTGGGATGAAGCACATCTTATGATTTGGGGACCTTCCGCAAAACTTTTGGCAGAAAATACTGAAGTTCAGGAAATGTTTACCAAGGTCGTAGATAGTGGCGTCACATCTTCCGTATGTGTTGTATGCAGCGACGATTACGGTGTGACCGAGCAGCTTCGCTCTTTGGGTGTGGAACCGATTCACACGGGAGAATTTTTGACTGAAGCTCTGAAAAATGACTGGAAAGTCGTGACGTTCTAAAGGAACATAATGGAATTTTGGAACCATATCTACGAGCATTTCAATCCGGTAGCCTTTAACATTTTTTCGATTCCCGTCCATTGGTACGGGTTGATGTATGTTCTGGCACTCATCTCGGCACTGATGATTGCCAAATGGATTGTGAAAAAAGATAACATCGCGATCACCAAAGAACAGCTGGACGATTATTTTATTTATGCCGAAATCGGTGTCATCCTCGGGGCCCGGTTGGGGTATATCCTTTTTTACGATATCCACACCTCGTATTATCTGAGTCATCCGTGGCAGATATTTAACCCGTTTGTCGACGGGCAGTTCGTCGGAATCCGCGGGATGAGTTTTCACGGGGCGATCCTCGGTTTTCTGATCGGATCGTATCTGTATCACCGCCGACACGGTATCCCTTTCGGGCGGCTGATGGATTTGGTTGCCGTATCGGTGCCGCTGGGATATGTTTTCGGACGGATCGGAAATTTTCTCAATCAAGAGCTTGTCGGACGCGTTACCGATGTACCGTGGGGGATTTACGTTTATGATACCCTCCGTCATCCGTCACAGCTTTATGAGGCATTCGTCGAAGGGATTGTCGTTTTCATTCTTATCTATGCCTACCGCAAGCGCAAAGCGTTTGAAGGTGAACTGATCCTGCTGTACGGATTTTTATACGGAATCGGTCGTGCTTTGGTGGAATTTTACCGTGCGCCGGATGCGCAGATCGGCTATATCGTAGGTCAGTGGATGACGCTCGGGATGGCACTGAGTTTAGGTATGGCCGCAGTATCGGCTATCATCTGGATCTGGATGAAAAGACGTATTATCAAAAGATAATACAAAATATATGGACACCCTCTTCATAGCGGTAGTTCAACGTAAAGTTGTGTAAATCTGCAACTGACTGGGCGATATAGAGTCCCAATCCTAATCCGCCTTCTCCACGCTCCGTTACAAACGCCTGCAACGCCTCTTCAACCGGACGTTTCAGCGGGTCACCGCTATTACGGATACAGATTTTTGTGCCGTCACATTCGATATCAATCGGGTAGGACGTAGCATGCCGTACGGCATTATCAATGAGATTTTGCAAGGCGCTGGTGAAGAGTGCAGGATCCACGGTAACAATGTGATCGCAGCCGTGTATCTGAATCATATCTTCTTCAATCATCAGATTGTCCATGGCGTTGTAAATCATGCTGTCCAGAGAAATAGGCGTTTTGACCAGAGCAAAGGCGTGCATTTTTTCGATATGGGCCATTTGTTGGATCAGATGTTCCAAGCGGCTGAAGAGCTTGCCGAGCAAGGTGCGATTTGGGCTGGGTTCTTCGAGCTCTACGATGAGCTTTCCTTTCATAATTGGAGTCTTGAGCTCGTGCATGATGTTGCGTAAAAAAAGTTCACGCGACTTTTTGAATTTGTTTTGTTTTTCCAGTGCACTGTGCAGGGCGTTGGAGATGAGGGCGATTTCATCTTTGCCGTTGCTCGGCGTATTGAGGATCTCTTCTCCTTCACCGTATCGCTGTATCTGCTCATACAAATGTTTGAGCGGTTTGAGATTTTTCCAAAGTACCAGATACATACTCACTAAACCGCCCATGAGGGCAAAAAACAAGAACCAGACGAAATAGTACGTTGCCCCCTCGGCCGTATCGCGGTAATACATCGTACAGTGTTCACGTGACAGTGCGTAAATTAATCCTTTGTTATCTTTGTAGATGGTGACGCTCACATTACGGGATCGTAGTTTGGCACGCATCGGCGGTGGAAGAGAAATCGCTTCACAATTCGGGGTTAACGCATCTATGATTTTAAATCCCGCTTCCTGTAGCTCTTCGCTTTGTTCCATGCAGGTTCGATCTTTGGTCTCATCAATGATACGGGAGAGCTCCATAGAGCGGTGGGCAAGGAGGTGAAATCTTTGTTGTTCCTGTTCACTCAGAGCTGAGATAAATAATAGCAGTAAAACGATCACTGCCAAAAAAAAGAAAAAATGGAGTTTGAAAAATACGGAGTGACGGCGTGAAATCATAGAGTAAACTGATAGCCCATTCCTCGAATGGAACGGATGAGGGTAGGATGTTTCGGATTGGCTTCGACTTTTTGGCGAATACGGCTGATGAGGACGTCGATACTCCGCTCTGAACTCTCCCATCCGATCGATTCGACGTTATTGGCGATAAAGTCGCGGGAAATGATCTGACGGCGGTGTTTTATCAGCAGTGCCAGAAGCTCAAATTCGGCACGTGTCAGCGGAAGGAGCTCACCGTCTTTATAGATGCCGTTTTCATCTACGCGGAACGTATCACTGCTCACCTGAATCGTTTTTCCGTTGATGCGGCGAAGGAGACTTTGGATACGGGCGACAAGTTCGCGCGGCTCATAGGGCTTGGGGAGATAATCGTCGGCACCGAGTTCCAGTGCGATGACTTTGTCTCCCAAATCACTCCGGGCCGAGGAGATAATGATGGGAATATCGCTCCGTTCACGGAGCATTTTGCAGACATCCAGCCCGTCGATATCGGGGAGGGTAAGATCGAGCAGTACGAGATCGTACGATTCGATTCCCAGCGATGCGAGAGCACTTTTGGGATGGGCATAACTGATCACCTCCATCTGATAACGGCTCAGATATTGTGTGAGCAAATCCGATATTTCAAGATCGTCTTCAATCAGGAGGATTTTTACCATGGGAATCGACTATTTGTTATCGCAAGCTTTACAGCCCATTGGCCCTTGAGGCATTTTCATCGGCATCTGTTTCGGGCACATTTTAGGCATATTGGCTTCAAATGTTTTACGTTGTTCCGGAGTAAGTACCGCCATCATTTTTTCGTGTTGTTGGTTATGGAACTCTTTGGCTTCTTCACGAAGTTTTTGGATTTGGGCTTTTTGATCATCGCTAAGACCCAATTTTTCAAACGGTCTAGGAAGTTTTGAGGTATTGCAATCACATCTTTGCATCATCCCCTGACCATTCATCATACCGCCGTTTTTCATCGGGCAGGCCATGAGTGCGGTTGCTCCGAGAATGAGCGCTATACTTAGAACTTTTTTCATTTTTTTCTCCGTCGGTTGGTATTTGACTGTAACATCATAGACTCTTTATGATAATACTGAATCAATGCTCTATTAACAGCATTAATGGATCATTTCTTCTTGAGGGACAGCTTCGCTGATACGCATGAGGGTCAAGAACAGTACGGTGATTGCCGGTCCGATAATCATTCCCCAAAATCCGAACGTCGATAGCCCGGCGATAATGGCAAAAAATATGATGAGTTCATTGATTTTATCTTCGGGTTTGATCAATTTTTTATTGATGATTTTGATAATGACCGGTTTGATAAACGTATCGGCGATGATTGAGATCACGACAATCGTATAGAGCGCGATAAAGATAGCACTTTGTGTATTCCCGACCGAGAGTTCAAAGAGGGTAAACGGCAGCCACATAATCGCTCCCCCGACCACCGGGATGAGGGAAGCGAATCCGAACATGATCCCGAACAACAATCCGTTGTATCCCATATACTCTACCGCGATTCCGAAGAGGGCTCCTTCAAATACGGCGGTCGCAAGGATCGAATAAAATACGACGCTCATGGATGAGCGCATCTCGAATATGATAAGGGTACTCTCTTGCTGCGGAAAATGGGCGGATCGTTTAAAAAATTCGAAAATCTCTTTACCGTAATAAAGCGCCACAAAATAAAAGGCCAAAATAAAGACGGTACGAGAGAGAAACGACATGGCGAAACCGCCGATCAGGCTCGCATATTCGAGTGAGTTTTGGGCAAATGATGCGGGATCAAACTTGCTTAGAGAGAGTTCCATTTTGGCTTCGATATTTGAGAGTGCAGGGGGAAGATGTGCGATCCAACTGCGTAAGTGAACGTCGATTTTTTCTAATGAAGCCGGATCGAGGTTTTGAAGAAAAACCGAAAAATGGAATAAAAAGTATCCCATCGGGGCAAAAAATAGAGCCGAGAGGACCAGTGTAGAGAGTGCCGAGGCCCAAAAGCGGCTGTTGGTAAGTTTGAAAAATCCCATCTGGATGTGGTGCGTAGAGATAGCTAGGAGGGATGCGACGATAATACTCATCCAAAACGGTTCATACAACCGATACATCGCATAGGACACAACAACTAACAGTACCAGAGTGAAATACTCTTTTTTCATTGTCATTCAAATAATCCTTGTTGAGGAGTTCCAAATTTGAGTAATTCATAGGTTTTCGGGGTTGCAACCCGTCCCCGCGCTGTCCGTTCCAAATATCCGTTGGCGAGGAGATACGGTTCGAGGACATCTTCGATCGTCCCTTCATCTTCACTGAGTGCCGCAGCGATCGTACTGAGCCCCATCGCACGTCCTTTGGCTTCCATCAGGAGTTTGAGCAGACGTATATCCATTTCGTCAAATCCGTTGGCATTGATTCCCAGCTGATCGAGGGCATAGCGGGAACGTTCGTGTAAAATGGTCGACTCGTTGGCGACATCGGCGAAATCGCGCACCCTCTTTAGCAACCGCAACGCGATACGGGGTGTCCCGCGGGAGCGTTTAGCGATCTCGTGGGCGGCATCTTTGTCGATATTTTTACCGAGTTTTGTCGCTGCTTGAGTGATGATGGTACACAGTTCATCCGGAGTGTAGAATTGCATCCGAAAATTCATCCCGAAACGGTCGCGCAGAGGATTGGAAAGCATCCCCGCACGCGTCGTCGCACCGATGAGGGTAAAGCGTGGGAGGTCGATTTTGACCGTCTGTGCCGCAGGACCGCTTCCGATGATGATGTCGAGCCGGAAATCTTCCATCGAGGGGTAGAGAATCTCTTCGACCGCAGGGGAAAGGCGGTGGATTTCATCGATAAAGAGGATATCCCCCTCTTCGAGATTAGTGAGGATAGCGGCGAGATCACCGCTTTTCTCGATCATCGGAGCAGCGGTGACTTTGATATTGCTTCCCATCTCGTTGGCGATGATGAGGGCGAGGGTCGTTTTCCCCAAGCCGGGAGGGCCGTAAAAGAGGACATGATCGAGCGCTTCGCGGCGTTTGCTGCTCGCTTCGATAAAGACTCCCAGATTCTTTTTGATCTGTTCTTGCCCGATGTAATCATCCCATGCACTCGGGCGCAGCGAGGTTTCGGTGACCTCTTCGGCGTTAAATTTTTCGATTTCGACTATGCGTTCCACGTTAGGCTTTCCTAATAAATATAATTTTCATCGGGAAACGAACGATTTTGGACTTCATCGGCATAGGTTTTTGCCGCTTCTTTGACGGCTGCCGCCCCGTTCATGTACTGTTTGACAAATTTCGGGACGAATGGCTCATAGAATCCCAGCATATCGGAGAAGACCAGTACTTGACCGTCCACGCCGTTCCCCGCACCGATTCCGATAACGGGGATGGAGACGCTTTGTGCAACCCGTGTTGCGACATCGGCTTTAACCCCTTCGATGACGAGGATAAAGGCTCCCGCTTTTTCCAGTGCCTGAGCATCGGCGATCAGAGAGAGGGCTTCGTCTTCGGTTTTTCCTTTGACTTTGTAGCCCCCTTCGGCACGAACCGCTTGAGGTAAAAGTCCGATATGCCCGCAGACGGCGATTCCGTTGGACGTGAGATAGTGTACCAGGTGGGCCTTATCCGCACCCCCCTCGATTTTGACCGCATCGGCCGGAGTTTCACGGTAAACGCGCATGGCGTTTGCAAAGGCGGTTGCTTCATCGATATAGGTTCCAAACGGCATATCGGTAATGACAAACGTATTCGGTGCACCTTTGCAGACGGCATTGGTATGGTAAATCATCTGTTCCATCGTTATGCTTAGCGTGTCGGGATTGCCGCCGAAGCTCATGTTAAGACTGTCTCCGACGAGGAGAATATCGGCGCTCTCGGTGAAAAGTCGGGCGAAAAGAGCATCGTATGCCGTGATCATTACGAGCGGCTGAGCACCTTTGCGTTTTAGAATCGTACCGATTGTCAGCTTTTTCATTGTTCTCTAAACTCTCATGTGTATTAATTGGGATAGTTTACCCAAAAAATTGCTCTCTATGGCATTGCTAGGCAGGTTACGATGCGATATTAATAAAAAGCTCGATATAATTCATCCATCATAGGAGAGTTTATTATGGGGATTCGGAGCGTTCTAGAAGCTAATTTCGACTTTGAAATCATTGACGAATTTTTAGATCATTATGCGATGATGATGGAAATCTTGGAGCCTTTAATCATTGATTTAGGTAACAATGACCGATATCAACGCAGTATCGAAGAACTGTTTCGGATTTTTCATAATATTAAATCGGCATCGGGCTATTTACAGATTCAACCGATGGTCCGTTTGTCGACGTTTGTCGAAGATGCCCTCGAACAGCTCAGAGCCCGAGATAAAGTTGTGAATGAAGAAACGATCACATGGTTTATCAGTGTCTCTGATATGTTCATGCAGTGGCAAGAAGATTTTAAAATGGATAATGAACTCTCTAAAATCCATTTTTCCCTTTTAATTTTACCCGATATGGAGAAAGCGTGAAACAACTCGTAGCGTATATTACTGCCGGTTATCCCGATAAAAATTTTACTGTTGATCTGGCTTTGGCGTTGGGCGAAAATGGTGTCGATACACTCGAAATCGGAGTCCCTTTTTCAGACCCTGTTGCAGACGGTCCCGTTATCGAAGCGGCAAACCAGCGTGCTCTCGAAGCCGGATTTCGTTTTGCCGATCTTTTAGAGATATCTGAGCGCATCGCACCGAAAATCGATACCCTATGGATGGGATATTTTAATCCGTTTTACCAATACGGCATGGAAGCGCTGCTGGATAAGGCGAAAAGCATCGGAGTTAACGGGCTCATTATCCCCGATGTCCCGTATGAAGAGGCAAAAACCTATCACCCGCTTTTCGAGAGCAGAGGATTGGCAAACATTACCTTTGTCGCTCCGACCGATGGCGAAGAGCGTATCGCGACAATTACGGCAGAAGCACGCAAATTTATCTATCTCGTCGCGTATGCAGGGATTACCGGAAGCGGAAAAGCCGAAAATTTGGCTCCGGTTCTTGAGATGATCAAACGACACACGGCTACCCCTGTCTATGTCGGATTCGGCGTCAATGAACAAACGGCTCGTGAAAAAGTGCAGGGGGCTGACGGTGTCATCGTCGGTTCGGCAATCGTGAATGTCTTGTTGGATGATGCCCTGAGCTCGACACAGAAAATCGCCAAATGCTGTGACATCACCCGCACGATCAAATCGCTTATAAATGAATAACATTCGTAGAGTGTTTGCAGTCAGATAAATGATCCGTTGGATTTTTCTTGTACTCTTTGCCTCGATAACGGCTTTTGCAGATGAGACGTTATACGATGCGCTAAAGAAAAACGACGTTCCCCAAAGCGGACAAAAGTACCGCTCTGATTTTTCTATACCGCCATCTCCCGTTTTCGCGCAATCCGAAGAGTTTCATCTCACCGAGGACGCTGAAAAAAAAGACTATCTCCCCCAATACATCAATGTCAATGATCAACTTCCTGACCGATATAAAAATTTGATCGGAGATTCGGTTTCTCTCCAGTTTCTCATGATTTCGACGATAGGCTTTTTAGCCATCCTGCCCGATAGCATAACAAACTGGAATTCGGAGAAGCTAAAGGAACGCTCGCTGGGAGAACGCTGGAAAGAAAACGTCTCGACGACCCCCGTCTGGGATCATGATAACTGGATGATCAACTATATCGGACATCCGGTATCCGGTGCGTTTTACTATACCTTGGCTCGAAACGACGGGATGTCGATGGGGGAATCTGCCGCTTTTTCAGCGCTGATGTCTACCTTTTTCTGGGAATACGGGTATGAGAGTTTTGCCGAAGTCCCCTCGATTCAGGATCTCATTTTTACCCCTTTGCTGGGGTCGATTTTGGGAGAACAGATGTTTACCCTCCAGAAAAAACTGGATCAAGAGGGAGGGGTGGTTCTCGGATCAAAAACGCTGGGGGATATGAGCTATTTTATTCTCGATCCGTTGGGGAATATCGCCTACGGGATCGGAAATACTCTGAAAAGACTCAACTTCGACGCCGATGTGACGATGAGTATCCAAACCTACCCGCTGGCTAAAATCCCACCGTACAATTCCGATGTCCCGATAGAAGATTCTTTGCATTTTAAAGAGCGCGAATACGGTTTTATTATCACCATTCAGTAGTATGGAAAACCGTCTTTGCATTTACATGGCTTTGGGTATAATACGTTTATAACTTCGGTTATCCACGAGGGGGCGACATGGCTTCGACTGGATCAAGAAGGTTTTGGTTGCATCGCCGGACTGAGCAGCTCCGTTATACGGCTCACAATTGCTTAAACGCAAACAACACTAATTACCGTCCTGCTTACGCTGTAGCGTAAGTTTAACTTAATTTAGGACTGCGCTACCTTCCTATGCTATAACCGGAAGGGCTTGGCGTATAACCCCTGTGATAGCTATATTCTTGGAATGTCTCGGACAGGAACGAATTTAGAGAATTGGATGATGTAGCTTTGCACGTTGTGTGATAGTCATCTGAAAAACAAACAACGTTACTAAGCATGTAGACGCCTTTACTCTCTTGGTTTAGGACTCCGGTTCAATCCCGGACGCCTCCACCAAATTCTCTCTGAAAATATCAATCAATATTTGATTCTAATTGCAATAAATAGGTACTATGAAATGTGATTTGTGTTGCGTAATAGGTTTGAGCTATAATGTTGACAAGTTGATTGCAAATCAATGAAATTCACAAGCGGGAGAGATTAAATGGAAATTGTTATAAGTGAAGCAATTTTAGAAAATATGCTCAATCACTTAGAAAAATACATTCATGCAAAGCCATATTGTCTTAGCCGTGCGGACAAACAGTCTATAAACGAAGCGAAGGCAAAAAAACCAACACTTCAATTGCATAAAAAGATCAAAGCGATTGTAATAAAAGTTCTTGCGAACGTCAATCAATTCAATCCTAACATTCACTTCATCACAGAAAATATCCTCACACAAACCACCTATTACAAAACCCTCACTGCACGCCCTTAATTTATACCTATTCTAATTTTTAGAAATCGATAAACCTTTTTTATGTTTTGCCATATTCGGCATTCACAAAACTAAAAATTACAATCAGGAAATAATACAATGCACAATTATTTTGGTATGAAACTCAAGATCGTCTATCTTATCCTTTTGACTATATTTGCTATTTTTCTTAGTGGAGATGATCATGACTATACCCACATACATATCGAGGTACCAAATAAGTTTATTGCAGAATATGAAAAGGATGTTAGTAATAAATACGAAAGAGGAGCAAAATAAGACAAACACTTTTTTTAGTTATAATTCGTCTTGACAAAAAGTATCATATATGATACATTATGTAAAATATTAAGTATTAGATATGATACTAAAAGAAGCTACCATGTTTAAATCATTAATACTCTCTGAACTCAAAAAACAAAAAGAGGCATTAGCAATTCCCTATGAGGCTATCGCTTCTCGTGCCGGTGTCGGTATAGCGACTGTCAAACGTGCGTTCTCGGGACATGATATTTCGCTTGATACCCTCGATAAAATCGCGGTTGCTTTGGGATGCGAAATCGCCATCAAACCAAAACAATCACCTAAAGCTTTATACCAAGCACAAATCGAGAAAAAAGCGCAAGAGATTGTGAACCGTGTCGTAAAAACGTCTGCTCTCGAAAACCAAACTCCAAGCATTGAAGCACAAAAAAAGATGCTTATTCAAGCTAAAGCGATGATTGCTAAAATGCCAAAATCTCGAGTATGGGCATAGTACTTTTTTAGTTGAAAGAATGTACAGAGAGATTTTTATGAATCATGTATAGATTTTGGTGTATACTATTTTTCAGAATTGATGTACTGCGTAGCGGGGGTCAATTATCCTTCGGTAATACTACTAATCCATGTCCTCTAACTTTTCTATTTTTATCCGGCGCAGATGGTCATTTTTAAATATCGCTTGACACCATGTAATGAAACGAAAAAGAGTTGTCATTAAAAATAGTGTTCTAGAAAGCTCTTGTTGAGCTAGAAAAATTAATTATGCGCCCACTTTTCTTATCGCAAAAATGTCGATACATGTATCTCGAATAGGTTATTGGCTAAGGAATTATTAAGTAAATAAAATTCTATGTACCCAAACACTATTAATATATTGTAAGTATCGATCTATTTTGAGTATATTTAATATATAAAGTGGCCTTACTTACAACATATTAATACTTAATTTAAAGACATTGATGAAAAAAAAATACACTTTTCTAAAATATCGGTCAATAGTTTTTACTAAGGAAGCATTAAGATTAAATGTTGATAGGAATCCATATACTATTAATATATTGTAATTAATGGCCTAATGTAATCAATTTTGTGCTAAAAAATGGTTATACTTTCAATATATTAATATTTGGAGCCCAAAGTGGAAGTGAAGAAAGGTATTCGTTCTTATATAGGCGATGCAGTTGTTAAACGACGCATAGAAATTAAAATGGAACAAGAATCTGTTTGTGCCTATGCTGATGTAAGTATTACAACTCTTTCAACATTGGAGAATGGTAAAGCAAATATATCACTACTTAAACTTGAAAAAATACTGGATGTTCTTGGTCTAGAAGTAGTAATAAAAATCAAAGAGAAGGTATAGGATCGCTTAAATGCAAAAAGGTGAAGTTTATCGGAATGAAAGATTGATAGGAACTATTTCAAAGGGACTTGATGGTTATCAATTTGAATACAAAAAAGATTATTTAGATGATCCAAGAGCTCTTCCTATTTCGGTTCGTTTTCCTTTGAGATTAGAAACTTATACATCACCGGTTCTTTTTCCATTTTTTGCAAATATGTTAGCAGAGGGAAGTAGTAAAATAATTCAGTGTCGGGAATTACGTATTGATGAGAGTGATCTTTTTACTCGTTTATTGAAAACGACTGAAAATAATACAATCGGTTCGATTACAGTTAAAGATGTAACGGTGTATAGAGATACCAAAATTAGTAAGCTGCTAAATAGGTTTACAGTACATTCTGATGAGAAAGGAGATCAAGCATGAAATGTTATGGATGTTTTAAACCAATTAATACTGGAACGTATTGCACAAAGTGCAAAGCGGAACTTTTCAATGGAAGGAATATTAATCAACTTAATTTTGATATTAAAGAGTTTTATGAATACCGACAATCTCAGGCACCACGCATTTCTATATCTGGGGTACAAGATAAAATTTCTCTCAAATTAGAAGGTAATGATCTACTTCCAACGGATAAGAATGGAACATATATTCTAAAGCCAGTGCCTGCTACACAACTTCAACATTCAGAAGATATTGTTGCAAATGAGCACTTAAGTATGCAGTTGTCGAAACAGATATTTAAGATTCCAACAGCCGCGAATGCAATAGTGCATTTTAGAAATGGAGATATGGCTTATTTGGTAAAACGGTTTGATTATGCAAAAGATGGGAGCAAGCTGGATCAAGAAGATTTTGCTTCAATTATCGGTATGAGTGAAGAAACAGATGGACAGAACTATAAATATGATTCAAGTTATGAAGCAATTGCCTCAGCAATACAAAACGTAGTTGCAACAAGCTCTATGAGCATCGAAGATTTATATCTGCGGATAATTTTGAATTATCTTATAGGTAATGGAGATGCTCACCTGAAAAATTTTTCACTTTATCGTCCAGAGGGAAGAAGTGACTATACTTTAACACCAAATTATGATCTTCTCTTTAGTGGGTATCATATCCATGAAATGTTTGGAGTTATGGGATTGGAATTATTTGAGTCTTATGAAACAAAATCATATGGTGCACTTGGATTTTATTCGTTAGAAGATTTTGAAGCTTTTGCTCATTTATTTAAAATACCATCATCGCGTATGATAAAGATATATAAGCTTATTTTTTCTTCAGCTAGTAAAGCTGAACAGATGATTGAAAATTCTTTTATGACTGATAATGGTAAAGAAGCTTATTTGAAAAACTTTCATAACAGACTCAAAAATGGATTAGCATATACAATGAAAGAACCTGGGTTTGAGTTTGAATCAATATTAAAACCATTAGCGGATGATTTTCTGAGAATGGTTTAAAAAAATGAATTTTACATTAATGTAGTTTTTAATGTAGTTTATTTCTTATATAGTCTTAAAAATATCATATTTTGGCTTTTGTTTGATAGAGGACGCCTCCACCAACCTTCCCTAACCTCTCACTCCATTTCCAACAGGTTGAAAAATAATGATTGTTGGCCTATAATCTATTAGGGTCTTTAATACATTTCCACAGCATTCTCAAGATTTTCTCATGTTGATCCTATAGAATCCCATTATATTTTTATAAAAAGGATAAATGGTGAAACGTATTTTCTTTATCTGTTTGACATTTCTTTCCTTGTCCCTTTATGGCGCAATGGGTTCATCGGTCACTATTCCGACACAAGAACATATGAAATATACTTTTGGAAATCACAGAAACCATTTAGTTAAAAGTATGCAAGAAAACCAGTATTATAAATCAATGGCACCTATGAATGAAGAGGATATCCGCAAGCATCTCTCAGATGAAGGGTATGGTGTCCGCGGTGTCAAACTGCGAGACATCGCTTCTGAATTGGTGTATCAAGTCTATGCTACCGATGCCACTGCAAAAGATATCAAACTTTATGTCGATCCTGCTAACGGGTCGATTTTAAAAATGGAGCCGCTACAATGAAAATGTCATGGGCATATAGTGCTATTTTAATACCGTTTTTAGGGCATGCAATCAGTTTTCATGACCTCTCTGAACAAGCGTATACGGTTTCGGGGGATCTTATCCAGTCTCACGGGCGTATGGATGCGATCGGATTTGAAAAGGATGCCGCGATGGCAGGGGAACCTTTGAGCATCGAGACGTCCGGACGAAAAATAAATGCGAATGTCCCTTCTGATAGTGGTCAGCAATATGGGGTGATGGTCGATTATACGATGAAAATGCCCTCTCTCAGATCGGCACAAGCCTATGAGTTTGAACTCCAAAAAAAAGGGACCGAATATGAGATGTCGGTTCAAAAAGGGCAGATACAAGTAGCATTGAAACGCTCTTGGTTGATGTATCAGCTGGAGCAGGAAAGAAATGCGGTTCTAACGCAAAAACGTGATTTTTCGTATAAAGCTTTTCAAGTAGGAGAAAAGAAATTCAAAGCCGGCCGATTGTCGCAGATGGAACTTTTGCGTTTGGAAAGCGAATACAAAAATACCCTTCAAGAAGTAGCAGCGGTAATGATGGAAGCGGAACATGCACAGCATTATCTCAAAGAATCGGTTATGTCGCAGGAAAACGTGATCGTCGATGATATGAATTTTGAATTTATTAAAACCGCTGCATTGGAGGATCGTATCAACAATGCACCGTTGTTGAAATCTTTGACTGCCCGGATTGAAGCGATAGATGCCAAGATTGCCACACTGCGCCACTCTACAGTCGAATCCGTCTCATTTGGGGTGGGGATGACACAGGAACCTACACAGAACAGTCTTGATTTCCGTCTTACCGTGCCGCTGGCGCTCAGCAGCAAAAATGAGAAGAAAATTGCCGCATTGATGAGCGAACGAAGTGCTTTGGTCCATATGCGGGAAGTAAGCAAACAAAAACTTCACATCAGTGTTCGCGGGTTGGTGGAACATTTGCAAGAGCGTGAAGAGAGAATCAAGGTTTTGAGCGAAAACGAAAACAGTTACGAAACTCTCTTTACAATAGCGCAAAAAGGGTATGAAGGGGGCGTAATAGGCCAATTTGAATATCTCGCTTCCAAAAACGCTTACTATGATGCACGCTTACGCACGCTACAAGTCAAACAAAACTACATTGAAGAAATGTCTGCAATCGAAGAAAAACTAGGGGGGATCTGGTAATGAAAAAAAGTTTATTGATTCTGTTAAGCGCTACGGCGTTGATGGCACAAATCACAATGAGCGAAGCTCAGATGAAAAAAATGGGGATTGCGGTAGAACAGGTACGAATGATCAAATCGGAAGCCATGGGGCCGTTTATCGGAACATTTGATTACAGTGACAAGGGTGCGAGAAGCTATACGCTAAGCGGTGAAGCTACGGTGGCGGAGCTGATGAAACAAACCGGGGACACCGTGAAAAAAGGGGAAGTCATCTGTACTATTGCCTCTTCAGAATTGCTCTCAAGCAGCTATGAACTCAACGATCTTCGAAATCGCCTTAAATTGGCTCAAGAGTATGCAAAAAAAGATGATACCCTCTACAAAGACGGAGCCATATCTTTGCGTGAATCGCAAAAAAGCAGTCTTGAAGTTATGAGTCTGAAATCCAAAGTCGCCGAGATCGAAAACCGGTTTGTTTTCGCAGGTGCCGATATTCAACCGAAAAACGGGATGATGTTCACGATCCGAGCCCGCCAAAACGGCATATTGGCGCATGCTCCGCTCAAAGCCGGAGAAAAGATTGAACCGTTTGTCCCTTATCTGAAAATTGCCAGCGCAGATGCCCTCAGTGCGTTTATCAAAATCCCTCCTAAAATGATCGGAAGCATCCATAAAGGTGCGCTGGTTATGGATAAAACAGGTGCGGAAGCCGGAAAAATCACGGCAGTCTCTTCCGCTGTGGATGTCATGAGCAATTCTGCGACCGCTGTTGCTGTCTTGAAGGCCAACAATAATAACCGTGCAGGGACTTCGGGTGAGTTTTATATTGCGTCAACGCAAACCGATAAATGGATATTGCTGCCGCGTTCGTCTGTGACAAAATACAAGAAAAACGACATCTGTTTTATCCAAACGCCGACGGGATTTAAACCACAAATCATACAGATTCAGAAGATTTATAAAGATTATATCGCGGTGAAACCTGAGGGATTGGACTCTGCAACCAAAGTTGCGAGCGACGGGATCATTACCCTAAAAGGTGCCTTGAGCGGATTGGGATTTGAATAATGCTGAACTCTATTATTGAATTTTCTCTCAAGCAGCGGCTCATCGTCATCCTCCTCTCCCTGGCCCTGTTTGGGTATGGGGTCTATTCGTTTTATAAAATACCGATTGATGCTTTTCCGGACATTTCATCGACACAGGTGAAAATCATTTTGAAAGCACCCGGAATGACCCCTGAAGAGGTTGAAAACCGTGTTGTTAAACCGTTGGAAGCAGAATTGCTGGGATTGGAAAATGAGAAGCTTCTCAAGAGTACGTCAAAATATGCGATTGCCGACATAACGATCGATTTTAACGACGGTACGGATATTTATCGGGCACGTAATCAAGTTTCTGAAAAACTTGCATCGCTTTTGCCGACACTCCCAAAAGGGGTGGAAGGGGGAATGGCCCCTATTACTACACCGCTTGGCGAAGCATTTATGTTTACGATTGAAGGAAATATAAGCCCAAAAGAGAAACGTGAATTGCTGGACTTTGTCATTCGTCCGGTATTGCGGGGCGCCAAAGGGGTAGCCGATGTCAATTCGCTAGGCGGGGAAGCACGGGCTATTGTCGTACAGCCTGATTATACGGCAATGCGTCATCTGGGGATACCTCTGAGCACCCTGCAGGACACATTGGAAAAAAATCTGAAAAACGACGGGGCGGGACGGGTTGACGCAAACGAAGAGAGCTATCTGGTTAAAGTTCAAAGCGGTGTCAAAGATGCGAGTGAAATAGCCAACATCACGATCCATTCCAATAACGGACCGATCCGTGTCGGCGATTTTTGTGAAGTTCGGGACGATTCGAGAACGCGATTGGGATTTGTTACCAAAGACGGTGTCGGAGAAGCGACGGAAGGTCTGGTTTTGACGCTTAAAGGGGCAAATGCCCAAGAGACGATTTCACAGATCAAAGAACGGCTCGAACAACTGAAACCGATGCTTCCCGCAGGTGTGAGCATCGTCCCTTTTTATGACCGGAGCAATCTGATTGAGAAGGCGGTCGGTACGGTTTCCAAAGCGTTGGTGGAAGCCATCGTATTGGTTATTGTTCTTCTCATGGTCTTTTTGGGAGATGTTCGTGCGGCAATCGCCGTGAGTGTCATCTTGCCGTTTTCAATCGCGATTGCGTTTTTAATGATGAGATATTTTGGTTTGAGCGCCAATCTGATGAGTTTGGGAGGGTTGGCAATCGCGATCGGTATGCTGGTCGATTCCGCGGTCGTAGTTGTTGAAAATGCGTTTGCCAAACTCAGTGAAAATGATACGTCACTTCCAAAATTGCATCAAGTTTATCGAGCGACCAAAGAGGTGAGTACTGCCGTATTCAGCGGTATTTTGATCATTGCGGTCGTCTTTTTGCCGTTATTGACATTGGAAGGGCTGGAAGGGAAATTATTTGCTCCGGTAGCACTGACCATCGTTTTCGCACTGTTCGGTTCGCTTCTTCTATCGTTAACGCTCATTCCGGTTGTAAGTTCTTTGATTTTAAAGAGTACCCCTCATGAAGAGACGTTTATCGGCAAATTCTTTGCGCGTCTGTATGAACCGATGCTAAAATTTGCATTGACCCGTACAAAAGTCCTTTTTACCGGAGCGGTCGCTTTCTTGATTATCAGCTTTACCCTGTTTGCATTTGTAGGGAAAAGCTTTATGCCGACTTTGGATGAGGGAGATATTATTTTAGGGATTGAAACCCCTCCGTCTATTTCGCTTGAAAAATCCAAAGAACTCAATCTGGCCATACAACGTACGTTGATTGAGCATGTTCCAGAAATCAAAACGATCGTTGCGAGAACCGGATCCGATGAACTCGGACTCGATCCTATGGGGTTAAATCAAACCGATACGTTTATTACGTTAAAACCGCAAAAAGAATGGAAAGCGAAGAATAAAGAAGAGATCAAAAGTGAAATTCAAGAGTCACTCAAAAATTTTCCGGGGATCAGTTTTAGCTTTACCCAACCGATCGAAATGCGGATATCGGAGATGCTAACGGGTTCACGGGGTGATTTGGCGATCAAGATTTATGGAAGCGACATTGACAAGCTGAATGAACTCAGTCAAAATATTGCCGATACGCTTGATAAGATAAAAGGTTCGTCCGAAGTGTTTACAACCCTTAACGAAGGGGTGAATTATCTCAGCGTAAAACCTAATCGGACAGAATCGGCCAAGACCGGTGTCGATACGGCTGAACTCGAACTGTTTCTAAAAACGGCCTTGGAAGGGGTTACGATCGATGAGCTTTCGATCGATAATACACGAATTCCCGTGTTGATGCGGCTTGACAGTGAAGTCTCTCAAGATATGGAACTGTTCAAATCGCTGGAACTTCCGCTAAGTGACGGATTTTCGGTCCCTATTTCAAGTGTTGCCCAAATTGAAACCAGTGAAGGGGCTTTGAAAGTAGATCGTGAAAACGGGAAACGATACAGTACCGTACGTGCCAATGTTGAAGGGCGGGATTTGGTCGGATTTGTAGAAGAAGCCAAACAAAAAATCGATGCCAACATCAAACTCCCTCAAGGGTATACCATCGTATACGGCGGACAATTTGAAAATCAGCAACGCGCTGCGGCGAAGTTGATGACGGTCATTCCAATCAGTATCGGGGTCATCTTCCTGATTCTTTTCTTTACGTTCCGTTCTGTGAGTGCGACTGCTCTCATTTTGCTCAACATTCCGTTTGCGGTGACCGGCGGTATCATTTCACTGTATTTCAGCGGAGAGTATCTTTCTGTACCGGCATCGGTCGGATTTATCGCACTTTTCGGAATCGCGGTACTCAACGGGGTTGTTATGGTCAGTTATTTTAATACCCTTTTAGGCAATGGCTATTCGATTGATGATGCGGTTGCGGAGGGGGCGCGCAGACGTCTTCGCCCTGTCCTTATGACGGCCTTCATTGCCGCCTTGGGTCTTTTACCGTTGCTGTTTGCCTCAGGGGTCGGGAGTGAGATCCAAAAACCGCTGGCAATCGTTGTATTGGGCGGATTAGTGACATCGACGATCCTGACACTTCTCATTTTGCCGCCTGCGTTTAAAATGATTTATAAAAAGGGTCAGTGATGAATATGACAAGTATGGATATTTACTTCGAAATCGCCAATAAAGATACATTGGTTGATTTATTATTGGAAGAAGGATATGATGATTTCTACTTTTTCTCTTGCAAACGCTACAGCGCCGGAGCTTTTCTGATAAGTGCCGAGGAACAAGTCAGTGCGAGGAGAGATTTTGGACTGTTTCGTCTTTTCCTTCATGATACCGAAGCGTTAGTTCTCTCTGCCGCTATCAAAAGAGAATTAAAAGATAAAACGATCAAGATATTCATGACCGGAGTGAAAGAGCTGTAGATGCGTATACTCATTGCTGATGATGAGCCTGAGCTCCTTGAATTGTTAAAACTCTCTTTGCAAAATGAAGAGTGGATTATTGACACGGTCAGTGATGTAAATGATGCCAAAACGTATCTGGATGCCTATTCGTACCGGATTTTTCTTGTGGACCGTACTTTTCATGGAAAAGATCGTGTAAAAGAATTAATCACGTACGGCAGAACTAAAAATCCATCAATGGGAATTTTAGTCCTGAGTGCATTGGGCACCATTGATGAAAAAGTTCAGGGGCTTGAATACGGGGCGGATGATTATCTGGAAAAACCGTTCGATATTAAAGAGCTGCGGGCGCGTTTGGCTGCTTTGTCCCGTCGTTATGTACCCAAAGTAAAAAACTTTGAAGACATTGAAATCGATACGAATTCTAAAACAATCAAAAAAGCGGGGAATGAAATTCTCCTCAGCAGTAATGAGCAAAAATTATTTTTTTATCTTTTAGAGCGGGGCAACATCGCTTCCCGTGATGAAATTATGGACGCCCTTTATGATAATCCTCAGAATATCACCTCAAATGCGATTGATGAGCTGATCGGACGGATACGCCGCAAGCTTCATCCCGGTATTATTAAAACCATAAAAACACGAGGATATCTCATTGCAGTTTAAATGGGCAAAGTCTCTAAAATTTAAAATTGCCCTTATCTTTACAATAGGGCTTGCAATAGCATTTACAATAAACTTATACATCGCAATCAAAACGATCTATATTCAAAAAGTGGAAGATGTGGAGCATGTGCTCAAACATGTTCTCATTGAAAGTACGGATGAATATATTACGACTCTTTTAAATCCATCCAGTGACGTAAGCTTTCTGTATACGATTCCGCATAACAAAATGATTCTAAGTGATTCGGAAGTGAATGGACTCCGTTTTGTTATCTCAACCAATCCGCATAGAACAAACGATACCCTGATTGTCTCATCTATAAAACTCTCCAATAACTATTATATAAATGCTATCAGTGATTACAAAAAAATAGACACTAATACCCATAAGTATTGTCAAAAATTACTGTTACGCTATATCGTCTCGTTACTCATCGTGTTATTCATTATTATTTTTACCCTAGATTTTTACATGAAACCATTGGAATTATTGGCAGCTAAAACGAGAACGTGGAAACGAGAAAGCCCATTCGATCTTGTTTTGAATGACGCTTCTTCCGAGATTAAAGAGGTGTCGAGTGCTTTCGATGCTTTAGTCAGACGATTGGAAGGATACCGCCAAAAAGAGGCTGAGTTATTTAAAGAAGCCGCACATGAACTTAAAACACCTTTGGCGCTGATGAGGTCGCGGCTGGATGTTTATGAAAACAGTGCCCATTATGATAAAGACAAATTTATTGTCGATCTCGGACACGATATAGAAAGACTGACACGAGAGCTTAAAAATGTCCTTTTTCTTGAAAGTTCGGATTTTGAAGAAGCACACAGTATTGAAATCATACAGATATTAAAAACCCTTGAACATAAAATGGCTATTTTGATCCAACGAAAAGGGTTGAGGTTAAAACTTCCGAATGAATCATTTAGCGTTGTCGTTTCGGAGAAATTGCTGTTTAAAGTCTTAAGTGCCTTGCTGGAAAATGCGATCACCTATGCAAAAGAGAATACTGCGGTGGAGATCGGATGCAATCCACGAGAAAGGACGCTTTGGATAGGCAACCAAATAGGCAATGAGAAGTACTTATTCAGTTCCAAGATAGGGGAAAAGATCCTAAAACGTTTAAGTCATGAAATCGGCTTTGAGTATAGTATCAAACAAGATGATGAATATTTCCGTATTGAACTCGTATTTAATTCTCGCTAAATCATGTTGAAAACATATAGAGCTGGTACTCTATAACATTTTGTTTACCAATCTAGACTAAAGTATCTTTCATATTCGTGAGAGTTTCGTTTATATCGTAGAACGATAGTTCAATATATGCTTGTTTTTTATGGGCATACAGGAAGTTGTGAGTGGGGATCTATGCAGCAATTTACCGAGGAAGAGCTTCAAAAATACAATGGTCAAGACGGTGCGCCGACTTACATCGCTTTCAAAGGGAAAGTATACGACGTCAGTTCGTCCAAACTGTGGAAAAACGGAGCCCATTTTAAACGACATTTTGCAGGGTGTGATCTAACACCTGAAATGGAAGATGCGCCTCACGCCGATGAGGTCTTCGAACACTTTGAATCCATCGGACTTTTTATTCCGTCGACCAAAAAGTCGCCGCAAGATGAAAAAGAGGCTCGAAAAGAGCGATACCGACAATGGTACGCAACTTACCACCCTCATCCGATGCTTGTCCATTTTCCCATTGCATTGCATTATTTTAGCGGTGTGGCGGATATCCTGTTTTTAATAAATCCCTCTGTTGCGTATGAAGAGAGTGTATTTTTATCCTTTTTTATGGCTACGGTAATGGGAATATTTGCTTTATTTGCAGGAGTATTCAGCTGGTGGATCAACTATGATCTAGTTAAATCCAAGCCGTTTATGATCAAGCTTGTCGGCGCCTTGTTTACTCTGCTCGTCGGAGTGATTCCCATCATCCAAATGTTTATGAATTCAAATATCCCTTTTGAAAAAGGTATAGACGGGATTATTTACCATTCAATTATTTTTCTAACGGTAATTTCGGTAACGATCGTCGGATATTACGGCGGAAAAATTACCTGGGGGGCGAGACAATGAGAGATTCGGTTTCGATATTGATCGGGGGAAAAGCGGGGCAGGGGATTGCGAGTATCGAAACCCTTTTGACCAAAGGATTTAAGCGAGCCGGATTTTATACCTTTTCGACCAAAGAGTTCATGTCCAGAGTTCGTGGGGGCAGCAACACGACGCTGATCCGCATCTCGAAGAATCCGGTTAATGCTCCCGTTTACAAAACGGATATTTTTGTTCCTTTGGACATCAGTGCTTTTTACCATGCGCAAGATCGGATTACAAAAGAGACCTTTTTAATCGCCAAAAAAGGGGATTTCGAATGCGACTGCACGTTTTACGATCACGATTTGGAAGCTTTGGCCAAAAGTATCGGGAGCCCGATCGTCTCTAATACGATAGCGGCAGCACTGGTGTTCGGACTGCTCGGATGCGATGTGGATGTGTTGAGAGAGATTGTAGCACAGCTGTACAGCAGTGAGCTGCTCGAAGTGAATCTCAAAGCGCTAGAGATCGGAGCGAAACTGGGTCAGGATAACGGAAATTGTCTGTACTGTATCGAACCGGATCTCTCAGACCTGCAAACAAAAGATTTCTTTTTGAGTGGGACGGAAGGAGTCGGGTTCGGAGCAATCGCGGGTGGATGCAATTTTATCTCCAGCTACCCGATGAGCCCATCGACAGGGGTGCTGACCTTTTTGGCGAAGCAGAGTCAGGCTTTCGGTATCTGTGTCGAGCAGGCGGAAGATGAGATCGCGGCGTTTCAGATGGGTCTGGGGGGCTGGTATGGGGGCGGACGATCTATCACGACGACGAGTGGAGGCGGATTTGCTCTGATGGGGGAGGGACTCAGTCTCAGCGGGATTACCGAAACGCCGATGGTTGTCTATCTGGCGCAGCGTCCCGGCCCCGCGACCGGTCTCCCGACACGGACGGAACAGGGAGATTTGGAACTCTCCATCTACAGCGGTCACGGGGAGTTTCCGAGGATCGTACTGGCACCGGGAGACGTGAGAGAGTGTTTTGATTTAGCCAGAAGGGCCTTTGAACTCGCAGATGTGTATCAAATTCCGGTGATTGTCTTGAGTGATCAGTATTTGGCAGACAGCTATTTTCATGTCGAGCGGTTTGAAATCAATCCGAAACAGCCTGTTCATCACATCATAAAAACCGAGGCGGACTATAAGCGCTATTCTTTGAGCGATGATGGGATCAGCCCCCGCGGAATCCCCGGATACGGTGAGGGGTTCGTGCTTGTCGATTCGGATGAACATACTGAGGAAGGGCTGATTACCGAGAGTATGACCGTCCGTAACGAGCAAAACGGCAAACGTCTTAAAAAACGGGAGTTGATTTCTAAGGAAGCGATTGTTCCCGAAGGGGATGTCGGAGGGGATATTGTCATCGTTGGCTGGGGAAGTACGAAACACATCATTAAAGAGGCCGTGGAGAGAGTCGGTGATGATAGGGTATCGGCGATCCATTTTTCATGGGTTCATCCGCTGAGCGAATCTCAGTTGGCTCTGTTAAGAGATGCAAAACAGGTCATAACGGTCGAAAATAATGGGACGGGACAGTTTGCAAGACTTCTCAAAGTGCACGGTATCGTGATTCATGATCAGATACTAAAATCCGACGGCTTGCCATTTTTTGTAGACGAGCTCTCCGAAAAGATTGCATCCGTACTAAAGGAGATCCGATGAGTACACGGTTTGACCGAATCGTAGAAGATAACGCCTGGTGCCCCGGATGCGGAAATTTTTCGATTCTTGCCCATTTAAAAGAGGCGTTGGATGAAATGGGGCTTGATCCGCTTCAGAGCGTAGTGGTTTCGGGGATAGGACAGGCGGCGAAAACACCGCAATACATGAGTGTTCATATGTTTAACGGACTGCACGGCAGGGCACTCCCCGTCGCTCAGGGGCTGAAAGTAGCCAATCCCTCACTGACGGTGATCGCCGAAGGAGGCGATGGCGATATGTACGGTGAAGGGGGAAACCATTTTATGGCGGCAATCCGACGAAACGCCGATATAATCAACATCGTCCATAACAACATGGTCTACGGTCTTACCAAGGGCCAAGCTTCTCCGACATCCCAGCGGGGGTTTAAAACACCGGTGCAGACCGAAGGGGTGCATGTGGAATCGTTTAATCCGATAGCGACGGCGATATCGCTCGATGCATCGCTCGTCATCCGAACATTTTCGGGGAACAAGGAGCACTGCAAAAAAATGCTCAAAATAGCGATCGAGCACAAAGGGTATGTGCTGATCGATATTTTTCAGCCATGCGTGACGTTCAACAAAACCAACACCTTTAAATGGTTCAAAGAGAATGTGTACGAACTGCCGGAAGATTATGATCCGAGAGACAAGGTCAAAGCATTTGAAAAAGCGCTGGAGTCCCATCCTTTTCCGTTAGGGGTCATCTATAAAAGCCCTCCGAAAGCCATTTTGGAAAATGTCCTGAGAGACGAAAGCGGGCTTGGAGATAAACCGTTGTATTCTACTACGGTTGATTATCAACGTCTCGGCATCGAGATGGAAAAATACATTTGAGTGAAGGAGAGAACATGACAAAATATGAGTGTGACGTATGCGGATATATTTATGATCCGGAATTAGGTGATCCTGAGAACGGAATCCCGCCCGGAACACCGTTTGAAAACCTTCCTGAGGACTGGATTTGTCCCGTATGCAGTGTCGGCAAAGAAGATTTTACCGAATTGGCTGAATAAATTCCTATGCTACGGGCTACACTGCCCGTTTAGCGCTTCTACCAACCCTCTTTTATCCGTAAAAATCTTAATCTAGTTTTTAACAGTATAAAACTTGACATAAACTATTATTTATAGGTAAAATACTGTAATTAACAGTTATATACATCTCAAGGTAAAATATGAATATTACAATTGTAAATTTTAAAGGGGGAGTGGGCAAGTCCATGATTGCCCATCAGCTTATTTCCGGATTCGGATTTTACGGTTGCGAGATTGATCCGTACGGTTCGCTCTCCGATCGTTTGCCTGAGCGGGTAGAGCGTATTGACATTCAGCAAAAACATTTGCAAAAGCCGACAGATGAGACTATTTTTGATTTTGGGGGTTTTGATGATATCAAACTCGATCAGGCCATCAGTTATTCGGATTTGATAATTATTCCGTTTATTCCGACTCTGGAGACGATTCAGGGGACGGTAGATACTTTGGTACGCGTCGCGTCGTCAAATAAACCGATCTTGATGGTGCCGAACATGAGCCAAAAAGAGAATGATATCAAGGATGCGAAATTTGTATTCGAAGAGACGCTCGGGTTTGAGATTGAGATGTTTCCGATACCTATGAGCGTTGCATTGCAGACGGCGATTAATGAAAATCGATCTATTGTCGACCTTTCGCAGCAGGGTGGGATTAAGGCGTATGCGTATAAAAAAGGTTCCAATCTAATCCGTGATCTTCATGAGAAAATCCGCGAATATGAAAACATCTAAGGGGGCGATATAGATGGAAAAAGTAAAAGAAAACAAGTTTGCTGCACGGGTGACCCAGCGGGAACTTTCAACGCATAAAGAGATTCAAACGGCGAAACACCCGGGCGGACGTCCGAAAAAAACGGAAGAGATCAAGCAGAGCGAAAAGGTGTTTTTGACACTGACCAAACAAGAAAAAGCAAAACTCGATGAACACACGGCACGTACCGGCGAATCGATCGCCGGAGCAATCCGACGGGCACTTAAAGAGATGGGGATGATATGAAAGGAATAACAATGAAACGATCGATAATGTTAGCGGCAACGATGCTTATGCTGGGCGGATGTGTCCAGCAACCTGTAACACAACCGCAAAAACCGTGTATGAGTGCGGAACAGCTTGATGCATACGGATATGATTATTTGGCACGGGTGGCAAAATTGCTCCGCGAGGATAAAAAAAATATTGAATCGTTCGAGGGATTCATCAATACGATGAAGGGGACAGTCGATAATTACTCCGAAATGGTCAAATCGAGCGTATACATCAGCAATGTCGTCCGATTTTTACCGATCCCGTATGCAGGAGAGGTTTGCAATACAACCAAGCTGATTTCCAAAACGGTACTCAATCTCGGCGGTGCCGCAAGTGCGCTGAACCGATATAAAGCAAGTACGGACATTTTTTTGGCGGGATTTGACAAGATGGATCGTTCAAATGTAAAAGCGGCAGACATTTCACGATTGGCAGTGTATGCTGACACAAAATTGCTCAATGATGCGAATGACCTCGAAGTCTCACTAAAAGAGATTTCCTCTTCTACCGCTGCAATGGCGGCGACGACGCAGAGTATTGCCGATGCACTCGATACGACGGGCAACTACGTCAATCAGGCGAAAAGCTTTGTAGGATTGACACAGCCAAGTGGGGATGACAAGACTAAAGTGGCTCAAAACCGCAATTCGATCAATGCGCGGATGATTCAACTCAATCAAAAAATCGCATCATTGGAAAAGAGCGGTCAAACGCATCGTTTTAACATAGCTAAAGCACGTATTTATTCAGAGTTAGCGGTTCAGTTGGAGCAGTAATATAATTTGAACGATTTTTCTGCCTCGATAGAGGCAAGCTTCAGTGCCAAAGCGGCGAGCGTAGCCAAAGGGATGAATTCCTTTGGCGTTTAATTTTAGGCTTTTTTCATAAATGCGGCAACGAGAACAATCGTGCTGCCGTTGATTTTTCCTTCGATGTACCGCGGATCATCGGTAAGGCGGATGTTTTTGACGATGGTTCCGCGTTTGGCGGTAAATCCTGCCCCTTTAACTTCGAGGTCTTTGATCAGCGTTACGGTATCACCTTCTGCTAGGATGGTTCCGTTGCTGTCGCGTTGAACAACTGCTCCGCCATCATCGTTTGCGGCAGTGCTGAGCATTCCGGCTTGTGCCCATGCTTTGACATCGTCTTCGAGATACATCATATCGAGTTGATCTTGATCACCAAGTGCGCTGAGAAGGCGATATGCCATTACTTGTACGGCTGGGACTTGGCTCCACATGCTGTCGCTTAGACATCGCCAGTGATCTGTATCGAGATTTTGAGGGTTTTCAATTTGGCTTTTGCAGGTTTCGCAGATGTAGATCGATTGTTCTGCACTTCCGTCACTCGGAGCAACTTCATAAGGGCTCAATCCCTCGCTTGCACCGCACAATTCGCAAATATTTCCGCTGCGTTCTTTTAATGTTTGTTCAATACTCATAATGACACCTTACTTAAATAATAAGCGTATTATAGCGTATTGCTACCGTGCGTATTGAATTCGATCCCCATCGACAAGGACTTTCCCTCCGTTACGGAGCAGCTTCATCGCTTTTAATTCATCGACTATGGGAGCAACGAAGAGGGCTTTGAGATGCATGACGGAGACTGTGAAATCATCTCTTTTGCATTTATTCAATTCGTCTGAAAGGAGTGCCGGGGTAAGGTGTTTACTATCATGTGCCAATTTTGTAAAACTCGATGGGAAGGATACTTCTGTAATGAGGGTGTGAATATGCGGGAGTTCATCGAGAAGATCCCATATGCGATTGCATCGATAGGTATCGGCAGTAAACATCATCCCCGCACCGTTTTTTTCGATGATATAGCCGCAGCTTCCTTCCGTGTGATCTGTTTTGAAAGGGGTAAGGGTTACATCATCTACTGTATAAGGAGTTTCGAGTTCCAGTTCGATCAGTTCGATCGTCTTTTGCGTATGGCCGATCAGCGTGATCTCTTCAAAGTTCGGCCAGACCCGATGGTTAAAGATAAATTGGCGTAAATCATCAAGTGTCGCTTTCAAACCATAAATTTTGAGAGAGACTTTTTTTTGGGTAACGAAAAGATCGGCGAGAAAAGGGATGTCAATAATATGATCGAGATGCGAATGGCTGAGAAAAATATGTTCTATTGTAAAAACGTCATCACCGAACGTATTGATAAGATTGCCGGCATCAATGACACAGTGGGTACTTACCCGCAGGCAGGTAGTCCCTTGTGTGGGTGTTCGCGTTCCGCCGGTCCCTAAAAATTCAATACTGTCCATGAACTCACCCTTACATATGAAATTAAATTATATTACAAAATATGTGAATCTGCGTTTTAAATACGACTGATCGTTTTATAAGCATTAAAAGTTCGATATTTTGGATCAAATTGTGTTATCCTTGCTGATATTTAACCTATCAGTACGCGCAAAGGAATCCGATGTCGCTCAAAGTTGTCCTCTCTCATAAAACTCATTATGCTTTCGATCGTCCGATAAATCTTTCTCCTCATGTGATACGTCTTCGCCCAGCCCCCCACAGTCGGACCCCTATTGAGGCGTATTCACTGAATATTAAACCGGAAGATCATTTTATCAACTGGCAGCAAGACCCGTTCGGGAATTATTTGGCACGAATCGTATTTCCTGAAAAGACAACGGAGCTGGAAATCGATGTAGAAGTTTTAGCGGAACTGGTCAGTATCAATCCATTTGATTTTTTCGTTGAGGAATATGCGACAAACTTTCCGTTTACCTACAAAAAAGAGTTGAAAAAAGAGCTCACACCGTATTTGAAGATTAGTGAAAAAGGGAAACGGCTTCAAGCATTTATAGATTCTATCGATAAAACTCCGCGTCCTATCAACGATTTTTTGGTTGAACTGAATATGAAAATCAACCAGTATCTAAACTATACGCTTCGAATGGAACCCGGAGTCCAGACCTGTGCCGTAACGCTTAAAGGAAAAACGGGGTCATGTCGCGATTTTGCATGGTTGTTTGTTCAGGTACTCCGACATCTCGGGCTTGCCGCACGGTTTGTATCGGGATATCTTGTGCAGCTCGCTGCTGATGTTAAATCGCTCGACGGTCCGAGCGGTCCGGCGGAAGATTTTACCGATCTGCACGCATGGACCGAAGTCTATATTCCGGGAGCCGGATGGATCGGATTGGATGCTACGAGCGGATTGTTCGCTGCGGAGGGACATATCCCTCTCGCCTGTACTCCCAATCCGGAAAGTGCCGCACCGGTAGAGGGGGCTATGGATAAGTGTGAGGTAGAGTTTACGTTTTCCAACACCGTAACGCGGGTATTCGAATCGCCGCGTGTCACAAAGCCGTATCGTTCCGAGCAGTGGGAAGCGATCGATGCACTGGGATATCAGGTAGACAAAGAACTGTTTGAAAATGATGTCCGTCTTACGATGGGGGGAGAGCCGACTTTCGTCTCCATCGATGATATGGAATCGCCCGAATGGAATACCGAAGCAGACGGTCCGCATAAACGTGAACTCGCCAATGTACTCTCCCGCCGATTGTTAAAGACTTTCGGCAAGGGGGGGCTGCTCCATCATGCACAGGGGAAATGGTATCCGGGTGAACCGCTCCCGCGTTGGATGTCGACGATTATTTGGCGTAAAGACGGGCAACCGATTTGGAAAAATCCCGATTTACTGGCAAGTTTGGATCAGTCGTTCGATTACACTCCGGAAGATGCACGGAAATTTTTAGCCAAGCTCTGCTTGAACCTGGGCATCAGTGACAAAAATATCCATGATGCGTATAACGATCCGCTTGTAGCACTGCTGCAAGAGTCATTGTTGCCGGTCGATGTCGATCCGTTGAAAGCAACCCTAAAAGATTCATTGGAACGCCGTGCTCTAGCCGACAGTCTCTCCAGCGGGATTGACAAACCTGCCGGATTTGTACTGCCGCTGAATTGGGGAACGACCCGATGGATCACCTGCCGCTGGGAATTTCGGCGGGCTCAACTTTTCCTTGCTCCGGGAACCTCTCCTGTAGGACTACGCTTACCGTTGGATTCATTGACCCATAAACCGCATGTGGAGTTGGAACAGAGCTTTGAGCCGGATCTTTTTGCGGCATTTCCGTCGCTGGGAGAGTACCATGACGCCGTAAAAGAACGGGCGGCAAAAGCGAAACAAACAACGAAAAAAACAATCGATTATGAGGCTTTTGTCCGCACGGCTCTCAGTATTGAGATACGCGAAAAGAAACTCTTTATTTTTCTTCCTCCGATTTTGAATACCGAAGCTTTTTTGGATTTGATCGCTTCGATCGAAGAGACTGCCGAAGCACTGAATATGGCAGTGATGATTGAGGGGTATGAGCCTCCGCATGATTTACGTATTGAAAAAATGCGTGTTACCCCCGATCCGGGAGTTATTGAGGTTAATATCCATCCGACCTCTAGCTGGGGGGAACTCACGGGTGTTATCAATACGCTTTACGAAGAAGCGCATCAATCCCGTTTGGGGACACTCAAATTTATGCAAGACGGTAAACAATCCGGGACGGGAGGAGGAAACCACGTCACCATCGGCGGTATTACTCCAAGTGACAGCCCGCTCTTACGCAATCCGGAGCTGCTGCGTTCGTTGATTACCTTTTGGCAGCACCACCCGAGTCTATCGTACCTTTTTTCAGGACAGTTTATCGGGCCGACTTCTCAGGCGCCGCGTGTGGATGAGGGTCGGCTGGAAAACTTGTATGAGCTTGAAATCGCATTCAATCAAATTCCCGAGAGGGGAGAAGTTCCGTTTTGGCTGACTGACCGACTGTTCCGGCATATGTTGACCGATTTGACGGGAAATACCCATCGTAGTGAATTTTGTATCGATAAACTTTATTCTCCCGACTCGTCAACCGGACGGCTTGGAATTTTGGAACTTCGCGGTTTTGAGATGCCGCCGCATGCGCAAATGTCTCTTGTGCAGATGCTGTTGATCCGTACTCTGGTGTCATTGTTTTGGAAAAAACCGTACAAACACAAACTGGTTCGATGGGGCACACAGTTACACGATAAATTTTTGATTGAACATTATGTTCGCGAAGATATCCGCGACATTGTCGAATTTTTACGTTCCGAAGGATATGCGTTCGAAAATGATTGGTTCGATCCGTTTTTTGAATTCCGTTTCCCGTTATACGGGATGAGTACGATCGAGGGAATCCACTGCGAACTGCGTGGAGGAATTGAGCCATGGAACGTTTTGGGCGAAGAGTCAAGCTCGCAGGGAACGGCCCGTTATGTCGATTCCTCGGTTGAACGGGTCCAGATAAAAGTACAAGATTTTGTAAGTGAACGCTATGTCGTTACATGCAACGGTGTGCGCGTTCCACTCGTTTCAACGGGTGTAGAGGGTGAATACGTCTCCGGTGTCCGTTACCGTGCGTGGCAGCCATGGTCGGCACTGCATCCGACGATCGGGGTCGATACACCATTAGTATTTGATATTGTCGACACATGGAATCGCCGTTCTATGGGAGGGTTTACCTATTTTATCGCCCATCCGGGAGGACGTGCCTACGATACTTTCCCCGTCAATACACTCGAAGCACAATCGCGTCGTATCAGCCGTTACTGGGGATTCGGACATACCCAAGGCGAGATGGAAGAGATTCATGAACCGATGATTCGCGAACAGGAACTGATGGGGGAAGAGGGAATAACACGTAAAGTACAAGCGCATCCGAAACAAAAAACATTCACGTATCAGGAATTGCCGGGATCATTGGAATATCCGCATACACTTGATTTACGCCGAAAATGGAGCCCTAATGCACAATAGGGTAAAATTCGTTACTTTAGTCAAAAAAGGGTAACGGATTGAATTCGATGTTTGAAAACTATCATGTCAGTTCATCGCATGATGAGATGTTTGACGAGGAAAACAATATTCGTCCTCATTGGAAAACATTAAAAGACAATCTGGAAACAATCGGGTTGGATCAGCTGCGTTTCAAGCAAAAAGAGATTGACTGGCGGCTTGAGGACAACGGGGTAACCTATAACGTCTATAATGATCCGGGAGGGCTCAACCGTCCATGGAAACTTGATCCGATTCCTTTAATTATTGAGGAAGATCAGTGGAATGCCGTCGAATTAGGGCTTAAGCAGCGATGTAAACTGTTTGATTTATTGCTGCAAGACATTTACGGCGAGCAAAAGACGATTAAAGACGGAATTATCCCCATGGAAGTCATTTATGCACATGGGGGTTTTATGCGTGAAATGCACGGCATGAAAATCCCTTTGGTGATATATGCGGCGGATATGGCGCGTGGACCGGACGGGAAAATCTGGGTAGTCAATGACCGTACCCAAGCCCCATCCGGTATCGGATACGCCATTGAAAACCGTCTTACCATGAACAGTGCGATGCAAGATTTATTTGAAGGAATTTCGGTCAAACGGCTGTACGATTTTTTTGAAACATTCAAATCGATCTTTAATAGTGACAGCATCAGACATAAAATTGAGCCGCTTAATGTCCTTTTGTCCCCCGGTCCGCATAATGAAACATATTTTGAACATGCATATTTAAGTTCGTTTTTGGGGCTTACTCTGGTTCAAGGTCAGGATCTATTGGCTAAAAACGGTGCTGTTTGGCTCAAAAGTCTTAAAGGGCTCCGTCGTGTCGATACGATTTTACGCCGTGTGGATGAGACCTATTGTGATCCTTTGGAATTGCGACAAGATTCCCAACTCGGTGTAGCCGGACTTGTTCAGTCGATCAGAGCCGGCGGGGTGAAGATGTTCAATCCTTTAGGCAGCGGTGTACTGGAAAATGTCGGTTTAAATCCGTTCATGTCTCATTTGGCGCGCTATTTTCTCGATGAAGAACTGATTTTGCCGCAAATCGCCACATGGTGGTGCGGTCAAGCCAAAGAGCAAAAATTTGTGTTGGATAATATTGACCGGCTGATTATCAAAACAATTGACCGGATCGGAGAAAAACATACGTTTGTCGGGAAAAACTTGACGAAAAAAGAGCTTAAATCACTTCGTCAAGAGATCCTTGAACAACCGCATCGCTATGTCGGTCAAGAAGAAGTCGAATTTGCGAGCTGCCCTACATTGGTAAAAGACTTGATTGAGCCGAGAAAAGTTGTTATTCGTGCCTATACGATTGTTCAGAAAGATGAATATACAGTGATGCCCGGAGCCTTGGTTCGTGTGGGGATGAGTAATGATTCTTTGATGGTATCGAATCAATTCGGCGGAAGCAGTAAAGATTTGTGGGTACTAGGGGAATCCAAAACGGTGCCATTAAATCCTCTTTTTAAATCTCAATCGATTGCTGAAAATTCACTTGAAAATATACCGAGTCTACGGGCAGAGAACCTTTTTTGGCTGGGACGATATCTAACGCGTTCTATCTTGACCGCACGTATGATACGGACTACCCTCAAATACATGACCAATGCCTCGCGCTATGATCAAGCTTCAAACCGTCAAACGCAAGAGATGCTGACGAAAGCCCTTACCCATGTTACTATGACCTATCCCGGTTTTTTAGATGATGAGAAGCAAGTTGTAGCATTCGATGAAATTACTTCTGTAACCCTCAATGCAATGCGTGTGGGAAGTTTGGCCCAGATTATCGGGATGCTCTCTAATACCAATACCTATGCCAAAAACCTTTTACCGCTGGAAGCATCCCGTATTTTTGAACGGCTTAGTCGTGAATGGCATCAATTTTGTTCTGAAACTAAACCGCCTCCGCGTTTGATGATTTACAATATGGATAAATTGCTTATGCAATTAATGGCCTATAAAGAGTTAATCCAAGAGAGTCTGTTTGCCGATCAGGGGTCCGTTTTATATGAGATCGGCGCACGTGTTGAACGCGCACAGTTACTCATTTCAAAAGCAAGAGCTTTGCTTATTCCTGTGCACGACGTTGTTAGCGAATATGAAATCTTAGAGACGCTCCTCACAACGTGTGAGAGTTTAAATGCGTATCGTGCCCGGTACCGGACGTCATATGAAATACACAATGTCATTGAGTTTTTGTTACTCGATACCCATTTTCCAAAATCGCTTATCAGTGAGATTGAGGGGTTGATGAAACTATTCCCGCAATTGCCGAAATTTAAAAATGCCATCTATCTTAGTCGATATGAAGAACCTGTTTTTGAAGCGTTTTCGATGATGCGTTTGAGCAAAATAGATCGAATGTGTTCTGTCCAAAGCGATGAATATATACGAGGTGAACTGGAAACACTCCTCTCAGGCCTCTCGACGCGGTTATTATTGGCTTCCGGAGAACTTTCCAAAACTTATTTTGCCCATTATGATGAGTAGCCAATGATTTATACTATTTACCACAGTACCCGCTTTTTTTATCAGCATGAGGTTGGATTCAGTCACAATCTTATCCGTCTTCAACCTAGGAATACATCAATTCAGAAGGTACTGAATTTTGATTTGACGACCAAACCCGTAGCGGCAGAGATCGAACCATACGACGATTTTTTCGGAAATCATTTGCATCATCTATTAGTACGTGAACCGCATACTGTCCTAGATGTGGTTGCACAATCACGTGTTGAAATCAATTATGACTCGCTGGAGAGACACCATGAAAGCAGAAGCAGGGCAGCAAGCCTGACGTATGCTCAAATATTGGAACGTATGATGTTTCTGACTCCTGAAATCATTGAAGCAAAACAATTCAGTTTGAAAAGCCCGTTGTTGCCTATTGCTTCGATGGAGATTTTAAATTATGTGCTGCAATCCATTAAACCGGAACGCTCACTTTATGAGGGAATCGTGGAATTCATCGAGCGGATTTTTACCGATTTTGCTTTTGTGAGCGGTTTTAGTGATCTGAGTACACCGGTCGAGACGGTTTTTTCTGAAAAGAAAGGGGTTTGTCAAGATTTTGTCCATTTTGCATTAACCGCTTTGAGAGGAATTGGAGTCTGTGCCCGTTATATGAGCGGATATATTGAGACTATTCCTCCTGAAGGGGCAGAAAAACTATTCGGTTCAGATGCATCCCATGCATGGTTTTCGGTCTTTTTCCCAGGCTTTGGATGGTTTGATTTCGATCCGACCAATAATATGGTCCCGATGGATCAACACATACTTTTAGGCTATGGACGTGATTACAGTGATATCTCTCCGATGCAAGGGGTAGTGAGCGGAAGCGGGTCGAGTCATTTAGAGGTGATGGTGGATGTCGAACGTGAAAAAAGCAGTTCGTAGCCTAAACGAGAATAAGAAGACATACTATGGAGAGTAAAAAGAATGGGATTTGAATCCATTATTGCCAAAATACACTCTCTTCCTCCGCTCCCCGCTTCGGTGGTAAAACTTGAAGAAGCCTTTCGTCAGGGTGAACCGGATATGAAAAGCATCGTTTCCATCATTGAGGGAGATCCTCTGTTGACTGCCGATATTTTGTCAAAAGTAAACTCTCCGATATACGGGTTAAGAAACCGTATTGTTTCGGTGATGCAGGCCGTTACTTTGTTCGGGTTAGGGACGGTTCGTGCATTGGCGCTAAAAGCATCGATGGATCGCAATTTTGAAATCGATATGTCGCCGTACGGATTGAGCAATGAAGATTTTGCCAAAATCAGTGCAATGCAAAATGCATTGATGTTTCAATGGTATATGGGAGTTGATGTCGAACGCTCAAAAATCATGATACCGCTTGCTTTTTTGATGGAGACGGGGAAAGTGATCATAGCAAAAGAGTTGACAGAAAGCTCATACGGGGAAGTCTTTCGAGAAATGCTTGAATCCAATTCAGTGGATGAAATAGAAAAAGAGTTTACGGATGTCACATCGGCACAGGTGAGTGCAATGTTGTTTAAACATTGGCATTTTGAAGAGATTTTTTCGATCCTGATGGAACATGCGGATCAAGAAGATCAAATCGACAAATCCATAGAAGAGATGGTTTTGGCAATCCAAGCGGTACGCACTGCGATAAACGTAAAAGAGCAACTGAGTGATAAAAGTATCGAAGCAGGTTGTATGATTGTAACTAAAATGGGAAGAGACTCCGTTCGCTTTATGAATGCGACGCGACGTGTAAAAGAAAAATTTGAGTAAGTAAATCAAAAAATCTATATATTATAGAAGCGATTGTGAACGTTTTTTACAGTTTAGTTAATTTCATCAAATTTCTTTCGAAAACCTCTTGACTTCTTTGATATTTTCCCCTATAATTCCCGTCCACAAACGCTGATAGGCCTTGAGTTAAGGTACTGAGTTTGAGTTTGAGATCATTGAAAACTAAGTAGGTCAAACGGTTCGAGA
>NZ_JAQUHV010000016.1 GCF_028681615.1 Sulfuricurvum sp. | reverse complement strand
TGGATGGCGGGCGAGAAGCTCTTCGATCGAGAGTGTTTCGATACGGTTATGGGCATCATCCAATAGGCGTGAGCGCTTGATTTCATGTACCCCTGCATCACTGAGGACTTGATAGGCTTTGCGCAAAGAGTCGTTTGGCAATGAACCGTCAATAATCGCGGCAGTGATCGATTTCGATGTGATGAGGGAAGGGACATCGTCAATCCCGAATATTTTTATGTTGTTGAGATAAGAACCGATCATATTGTGATTTTTTTCTTGAAGTACGATAATTCCTAGCGGATAGTATTCATTGGACTCTTTCAGCATATTTTTAATCAGATTGGCACTGTTGGAAGAGACTCCGATAAGCAGAGTAGGTTTACGATCGGCACGAGGTGCACCGATTTCGATGATGGAACGTTTTAAGAGACGAAGCCCTCCTAAAAAGATGAAGGAAAATAAAAAATCGATAATGATGACACTTCTGGGAAAAGGGAAAAATAAGGCAGGGGATGAAGTATGGATCAGTGCAAAAATCCCATAGGTTATGAGATGGGCAAAAAAGAGATTTTTGGCTTCTTGTAAGCCGTAAAAACGCCAAATAATCGTGTAGTTTTTAAACCAGTGTATGAAAAACAATTTAATCGAAATTAAGGCTGCGGCAACCCATAAAAACGGAACCAAAAACGGATCCGGTATATCAAAGTTGAACCGTAGAAGATAAGAGACATACAGTGTCGAGAGAGATAAAAAGATATCGGAAAAAAGAAAAAAAGCGATCCGTTTAACATTGCTCGGACGTAGCCATCCGATCATCGTAGGACCTTTTTAAGAATACTACAGACACGATCGACGTCGTTTCGATTCATCTGGGTTCCGCTGGGGAGACACAGCCCTTTTTCAAAAAGGCTTTGGGATGTTCCGTTTTGGAAACAAAGAGCCTCTTTGAAAAGCGGTTGCATGTGCATCGGTTTCCAAAGAGGACGGCTTTCAATGTTCTCTTCTTCGAGGGCAAGACGGATGCGGGTCGGATCGGAGTGCTCGAACGTGAGTGTGGTCAGCCACCGGTTGCCTTTTGCCTGTGAGAGTTCCGGCATAAAGGTTATCTCTTCGATATCGTTCAACACTTCGCGGTACCACTCGAAAATCTGTCGTCTGGCTGCTATCCGCTCTTGCAAAACTTCCATCTGCGCTACTCCGATAGCGGCTAGAATATTACTCATGCGATAATTGTACCCGTAGTCGGTATGCTCATAATGGGGTGCATCGTCACGTGCTTGGGTCGAATAAAAACGGGCTTTGTCGATGAGCGCTTTATTTTTAGAGATCAGCATTCCTCCCCCGGAGGTCGTGAGTATTTTGTTTCCGTTAAAACTGTAGACCCCGAAGGTTCCAAAGGTTCCGGTTTGCTGATTATTGTAGGTGGCTCCAAGGCTTTCGGCAGCATCTTCGATGATGGGAATGTCATAATGGGTGCACAGTGCAATGATTGTTTCCAGATCGGCACATTGTCCGTAGAGATGGGCAAGGATGAGCGCTTTAGGTTTTACGGGTGATTCGATGATGGCCTTTTCAAGAAGAGAGGGATCGAGGTTCCAACTCACGGTGTTGCTGTCGATAAAAACCGGAGTTGCATTTTGGTAGAGAATCGGTGCAACCCCGCCGATAAATGTAAAGGATGAGGTTAAAACGATATCTCCCGCACCTATTCCCAGAACGCGCAAAGCTAAATGCAGTGCCGCTGTAGCACTGCTAAGTGCGAGAGCATGCGGGGTAGAGGTGAGATCGCGGATACTTTGCTCAAATCGTTCAACCATCGGCCCCAGCGGTGCGATATAGTTGCTCTCAAACGCTTCGGCAATATAGGTTTGTTCTCTTCCGCTCATATGCGGAGGGGAAAGAAATAGGCGTTGGGTATGCATGCTCATACTTTCAATTTATAAACTTTGCTCATCGGGTCAAGAATGACGGGCGTAAACAATTTTGGGTCATAATGATCAAAAACAAACATTTGGATATAGGAAGAGTTAAAATAAAAATCGTCCACGATTAAAAACCGTCCATAGCTTGCCATGAAGATAACGTTGAGACCGTCTGATGCAAAGTGCTGTTCATTGACAGAAAGTTTTTGAGCTTTGTCGTAACCGACTTGGTAAAAGCCTTTGATCGGTACTTCCTGATTATCGATTTTTAGGCTGTTTTTTTCTTTTAGGATGGAAATCCCACTTCCAAGATCAATGGTTTTTCCAGTATCTTTAGCCTCTTGAGTCATATAGAAGAAAGGCTGTTGAGGATGATCATTCGGATTTTTAAGATCCAGATTACTAAAGAGTGTTACCGTCGGAAAAATGTCCATCATCCGCAGTGGCAGATAGAAATAAATATTTCGTGTCGGTTTCGGCAATGAAGCGGGATTGAGCTGAATAGTGACCATTAGATCGTCAACCGAATCGGCTTTATATGCTTTGAACATCATTTTTGTAATATCGTCTGGGTTATTGGTTTCAAATCTGCGTTCCGTATATTCAACACTTAATCGTGCCATTGCGGCTGCATTTTGCTGAGGCTGGGTTAGAATATAGCTTACGGGATAATTGACATCCCCACTGTGTTTTCCACCGTCTATGAGCGTTTTGACATCGCTGTAAAAGCGTATAGGATAGCCGTAATCCCACCAAGAGACAACATAGTCTTCGTGTCCTGCAATTTTTCCGAGCTGTTCGAGAATAGAGACCTCTCCGGCAGTGAACACGGTTGGAGTCTTATACTCTTTAATATGTAAATAGTTAGGATAGAGAGCAACAGCGGTAAAAACGGACAAGACAATATATTTCAGCCATCCTTTTTCGATCGGGCGGCTAATGAGGACGATAAAATAAGCGAATCCGATTGCTATCGGTGCAACGGCATAAATCGTAAAACGTAGTCCTGCCGACATAGCGATAAATCCAAGCCCTACAAGGGGAAGGGTGATTAAGAGCGGACGATAGGCAAAGACGGCAAGAGCATAACCGATACAGGCAATAAGAAACGTGACCGTATGTCCGCTGATCCGTTCCGCAAAAACTGTAAAAGGGATATTTCCTGCTTCACGGACGGTTTGGGCTACGTTGTAAAAATGAAGCCCACCGGCTTCATTTGAGACAGTTTCACGGAATAGATACCCTTTTAGCTGTGCCCAGATTGGGTCAATCCCCCCTGTCGCAAAATAGATGACAATAATTGCCCCGAATAACACCCAAAACCATTTTTGATCGAGTGCCGGTCGAAAATGGAAAAAGGAAAAAACTCCTATCGCAATTGCAAGTTTGACCCAAATTGGAAGGGATAAAACACCAATGATGATAAAGAGTGCAATCTTATAGAAATAGTGATTTTTTCGTTCAAAGATGATGGCATAGATAAAAGTCATAACCAAAATCGCACTGTTGAGTGAATAACTCTGCGGATACCACCATTGATTTAACGCAAAGGCAAGGGTGATAGGAATTAAAAAACGGTTACGTTGATGAATAATAGCAAAAATGATAAAGTACACGGCAAACAGCGGTAATACGATAGTAAGCATATCGGTATCGTAATACCCCGTCATTGTTCTGTTGTAATAGCTGTTGGTTATGCTTGCGATCAGTGCTGCAATAAAGCCTATTGACGTTTGTCCTAATGTCCGTCCGATCAAAATAATCGGTATGACAATTAAAGAACCGAGAAACGAAGGCATATAGAGAATTAGTGTTTCAAAGCTTACTGGGACTATCTTGGAGAGCCATGCGGTTAGAAGGGCGAGGGGCTCGTTGACCGGTGAGAGGTCGTTTGGCTCATGGTAGCCTTGTAAGATATCACGTGCCCCTTCGGCAAAAAAGTATCCGTCATTTGTGTTTATCATCAATTCGTTATGCCAATGAAATTGTGGAACAGACTGAAAATCAGCCACCCAAATATAGCGCATGGAGAGAGAAAAGAGATACGCGACAATAATGAAGAAAAGGGTTAGTTTGACTCCGGAGTGTTCATTGGGAAGCTTTAGAAAATTCATGGCTTTCTTGCCTTTTTGGTGTGTTTTGTATTAGGGATCATAATTAAAGCGTTTAGTGTATCAAAAAGGTTCTTTTAGAACCCATAACGTTAATGTAGTGCGACCGGTTTTGGATGATTGTGCACTATCATCATGTTGCTTTGAAGCGAACGTTGAACGATTGTTCCCATTCCGACAATGCAATTTTCTCCAACGCTCAACCCTTGTTTAATCAAAGTCCCGACGCCGATCAGAGAGTTTTCTCCGATGATACACTCCCCGCCGATAAAAACTTGCGGAGATACGGTAGTGTTTTTGCCGATGTACGCATCGTGACCGATCAGGCTCGCGGTATTGATAATGACATGTGCACCTATTTTGGCTTCACATGAAATGAGGGCATTGTGTGCGACATAACTCCCCTCGCCTATCTCAACATCCACACTGATACGCGCATAGGGTGACACAAGGGTAGCGGAGGGGATATCATGCTCTTCTAAAAAATCGATTATTTTGATTCGGTTGGCAATTCCGGCGTGATTGATTCCACCAAACGCAATGTGAACATAGTCATACATCTCGCGTTTTGAGAGCAATTCATCCAGATACCCCAAATACGGATATGCCGAGAGGTTGTTTTGCTCGGCAAAGATACCGGCAATTTCAAAACCGTTTAAAAGAGCGATTTCAATAATCTCTTTCGCGAATCCGCCACCTCCGATGAGGGCAAGCCGTTTTTTCATAATAATGTTCTTCCTCCGTCGATAATGATATTTTGTCCTGTTATCCATCGGGCACTGTCACTCAGTAAAAAGACACATGCCGATGCTACATCCTCGGGATGACCTTCTCCAAGAGGGTACTCTTCTTTGATTTTTGCAAAGAACGCATCATTATAAACTTCCGGCGCATGGTGGACGATTTCGGTCACGATAAAACCGGGTGAAATGGCATTGACTCGGATGTTTTGTCTGGCGGTTTCGACGGCGAGCGATTGAACCAGAGAGTTGATTGCCCCTTTGGTCGCAGAATAATTGCCTAAACCGCTGTTACCCTGAACGGAGGCGATAGAGGAGAGGAGTATAATCGACGCGTTTGCGGTACATACCCGTTTGTCACAGAACCCTTTTGACAGCATGAGGGCGCTGAAATAGTTGATATCGAACATCGATTTGGCGTCGGAAAGATCGAGTGCTTTGAGGGGAGTGACACCGCCGATTCCGGCAGAGTGGACAAGGCCGGTTAATTTCCCGTATTTTTTTGCACAGTGTTTGATAAAATCGGGGATCTCTTCCAGTTGGGCTGCCAAATCAAACGGTTCAATCCATAAATGTTCCGGATGGAGGGCTTCGGTTTGTGCTTGAATGAGTTTGTCACTATTTCGGGCAACGGCGATGACGGAGCCCCCAAGCGCGATAATTTTAAGGGCAATGGCTTTTCCAAGACCGCTTGAGGCACCGGTAACCACAAAAATATCGTCAGAACTGAATTGAATCATGCCTCAAATCCTTTCAACATAGTTTGTGTGTTTGAAAGATCAAGAAGTGCGGCACTCATGGAATATCCTACGCCGAAGCCTGCTAAAAGAGCATGTGAACGAGTACATACTTCAGGCATATCGCAGATTAATAGGGGGATAGAGACACTAGAGCTGTTGCCGTAACGATCAATATTGATCGGAGTTTTATGTGCAATTCCCATTTTATCCGCTAAAAAATCAAGCATAAAGCGATTTGCCTGATGAAGGCAAAATACATCGATCATTTCCGGAGTTTGATTCGACAGTGTATAAACTTCTTCTAAGAGAGAGGGGACTTCTTCGACGGTAAAATTGAAAATTTCGGTTCCATTCATATAGAGGGTTGATGCAGAGGTAGTATTGCCGGTTTCATCACTCTGTTTTTCATACGAGTTTGCACACAAGGGTGAGGCGATTCCGCCATCAGGGACGATAAGATTGGTATATCCATGTCCGTCAGATTTAAGTACGAAATAGCTTTTAGAATCATTCGTTCTTTCACATAGCGTTACGCTGGCAGCATCGCCGAAAAGAAAAGCGGTTGATTTGTTTTCCGGTTCAGAGATTTTTGAAATCGCATCTCCGTCAAACAAAAGGATCCGTTTGATATCAGAGGCAGTTTCGAGCAAGGCAAACGCTTGAGAAAGACCGTAAATGTATCCAGAACATCCTTGATTGATATCAAAAGCCAAAGCATCTTTTTTGAGATCTAACAACCCGTGCAGCACGTTTGCTGTTGTCGGAAGCCGATATTCGGGAGTTTGACTTACTACAATAACAGCATCGATGCTTTGTGGATCAATGGTCTTGAAAATTTCCTGTGCTGCTTGAATATACAAGGGCAAGAGAGAAGTTTTTTCATCGAGAACGTGGCGTGTTTCAACCCCTGTCATTTTAATTATTTTCTTTTTCGTTTTATCATCAAACGGCAAATCATGATTGTTTATTTTTTGGTTAGGAATAACGGTCACAATGCGGCTGATTGCAGCGTGGGTATAGGTGATTTTCATAAGGGTTCTTCTTTAACGAGAGCTTCATAATGGCGGTGAAAGGCAAGGATCCGTTTTTCTTGGCGGTTATAGATGTACGGAGCGCTTAAAGCGGTTCCCATCTGGACCAGTTGACAAATCCGGGCGTCTTCGGCAAAAATTTGGCGATTCAGCTGAGCCACATTGTCGAAGAACGAAGTGTACTCAGTTTGTGTTGCATAGGTACGGCTGGAAAATGCCGTTTCCGTAGGTGTTTTTGGGTAAAAATTCTGAAAAGCGTAGGAGTACCCGAACGTTGAAGAAATCATGGAAAAAGGGAAAAGATAAAGGCTGAAATAGCACTCGTTGCGGTATTTGTTGTCAAAAAGGGTGTGGAGTTTTGACAGTTTGGTATGCACTTTTGTATTTCCAAGCGGGGATTCCCATAGCGAATTGGTTTGATCAAATGTCACTGTTCCGTCCGTCGGTTCCAGTGTCCCAAGCGAAGTCGGATGAACGGAAGAGACGTGATAGTTTTCGAGGGCATTTTCGAGCGAAATTTTCCAATTGGCTGAAAAAGGCTCGTCGTTATCGTCGATAAGACGGGAAATATCGTGGGAGAGGGTTTCTAGCAGTTCCCAAAAAGAACCGAGCTGTTCTCTCAGTGTCGCGGAAGGAGCCGGTGAAAAAAAGATGAAATTTCCGCACAGCTCGATCGCATAGGTACGCAGAGCAGCGGAGTTGATCTCATCTTCATTAAAAAGTTTTCGATTGGGAACGATACATTTGCCTTCTCCGAAACGCCAACCGTGATAAGGGCATACGAGCTCTTTGGAGCCATGTTCTTCCGTTATAAGCAAACAGCCTCTGTGCGGACAGCTATTTTCAAAAGCAATGATGTTTCCGTTGTCATTGTAGAGAACAATGTCATGTCCGCCAGCCTGAATACGTCGAAAATCGTTTGGTTCGTTTAATTCAGAGCGGTGCGCTCCAAAGTGGTAAAAGCGTTCAAAGAGCGCTTCGCACTCTTTATCATGCGTTGATTGTGTATGATAATCCGCTCTGGATGTCATACTTAGATGCCGGATAGAGCTATGATATCTCCAACACTTTGGCATTGTTTGAGTTCATCAAGCGGTACTTTTTTACTGAGCTTTTTGTCAAATAAAGCGATGATACTGATAAAAGCCAACGAGTCCCAATCTTCAAGACCGGCAAGTGCCGTCGTTTCATTTAAACTCCCCTCATCTGCTTGGAGAATATCTTCAATCTCGGTTATTAAATCTTGTTTAGTCATTTTTGATCCTCGGCAGTTTTATATGTCAAAATGGTGGCGGCCCACGAATATCCGACCCCAAATGATACAAGCATCACTCTATCATTTTCCTTAACGGTTTTGGTTCGCATAAGCTCTGAAAGGACGATGGGAATAGTGGATGAGACGGTATTCCCGGTATCTTCCATACAGATTAAAAATTTTTCTTCGGGGATACCGATTTTATCTCTCAAATGGGTCAGCATAAAACCGTTTGCCTGATGGAAAACGAAGTGCTCAATCTCATCCATACTCAGGTTATGTTTCGCCAGTATGGCTGTTACAGCTGAGGGGACATGTTCGAGAGTAAAGGAAAAGACTTCCGATCCGTTCATATAAAGGTTGTCTTCGCTGCGGACATTGCCTGAATCGTCTTGGTGCTCGATGGAGGTTTGGGGACTTTTTGGGTATTTCAAACCGCTGGTTTTGACGCATATGTTGTGTGCACCGCTGCCGTCGGTACCAAATATAAACTGCCCGATGTTCTCCACATCGGTTTGTTCCAAGAGAGTTGCACTTGCGCCGTCCCCGAAAATAGAGCGGTTGGCGCGATCCAGCGGATGAATGTATTTGGTATAGGTGTCGGTTGTAACGATCAAGATTGTGTGTGCCTGTTGGGTAGCCAAAAGCCCTTTTGCGAGTGAGAGGGCATAGACATATCCGGTACATCCTTGATTGATATCGACAGCACCGATAGCATTTTGCAAACCCAAGCGGTGTTGTAAAATTCCGGCATTGCCCGGGATGACGAAATCGGGGCTTTGGGTGCAGTAGAGAATATAGTCAATAGTGGTTCGGTCGATGGCATGGTCGGCGAATAGCTTTTCACATCCTTTGACCGCCAAATCCAAAGCTGTCTCATCCGGAGCACTGACATGCCGTTGGCGTATTCCGGTTTTGGCAAAGATTTTTTTAGAGGGCCATCCCAGCGCTTCAAAGGTCTGATTATCTTCGATATTGGAAGGAAGATAATACGATATTTTCATTTTTTTTCCTTAGTCCCGGTGAACTTTTCCATGGTTGCTTCTCCTGCTTGGGATATCCCTTCTTTGATAAACACCTTTGCAAAAGTACGATAAAAGATTTTAAAGTCGAGCGCAAACGATATATTATTGACGTATTCGACATCATAACGAAATTTTTCTTCCCAGCTGATCGCATTGCGTCCGTTTATTTGAGCCCACCCGGTAATGCCGGGTTTGACATCATGTCTCCGTGCCTGCTGCGGAGTATAGAGCGGCAAATATTCCGGCAAGAGAGGGCGTGGTCCGATAAAACTCATTTCACCCTTGAGAACATTGAGCAGTTGGGGGAGCTCATCCAAACTGAAATTTCGGATGAATCGACCTATTCCCTTCAATCGCTCTGAATCCGGCAGAAGGTTCCCTTGGGAATCTTTTTCATCCGTCATGGTACGAAATTTATAGATCGTAAAAATCTTTCCATGCAATCCTGGACGGCGTTGGGCGAAAACAACGGGACGTCCCATGCGAACGGCAATCATGAGTGTGACGAGTAGGATGAAAGGCGAAAAGAGGATCAATAAAATCAATGCTCCGAAACGATCCAGTAAGGGTTTGATCAGATTAACGTACACGCTGCAGTCCGTACACTTCGAGATGTTTGTCGACAATTGTAGCGATATCGAACTCTTTTAAGGCTTTTTCCCTTCCTGCCTGTCCCATTTGAGAGCGCAAATCAGGGTTAGAAATGAGTTTTTCGATTGCATTGGCCAATGCGTTTATATTGTGTGGGGGTACTAGAAATCCGTTAACCCCATCATCCACGGTTTCTCGGCATCCGACGACATCGGTAGTGACAATTGGTAGTCCCATACTTGCAGCTTCCATAGATGTTCTGGGGAGCCCCTCTCGATAATAGCTTGGGAGGACAAAAATATCGCTTTGGGCTAGGATATGACAAATATTGGTTTGGTGGCCGAGGTAGTGTATGGCGGTCTGTTCTTTCATAAATGTTTCTGTGACACTAAAACGATTTCCTTCATCGGGAGAACCAACGTATTGGAATGAAACTTCGGGATATTTTTTTGTTAGGATGGTAGCAGCTTCAATAAATTCCAAAACCCCTTTATGTTTAAGAGCACGTGCAACCATTGTTACTCGAATCCATTTATCCTCTTTAGATAAAGGTCTCCATTTATTTGTATCTATCCCTACCCCTTTCATAATGAAAACTTTAGCAGGTGAGACAATTTTTTTAGAGATCAGATAATCCGGGTCATCATGATTGACAAACATTACGGTATCGGCGAGTTTAAACGTTTGACGATAAAGCAGCTCAATCAGATTGCGGACAATGCGGCTTTTTAAATCGTTTTCGAGATAAAAACTTCCCAGTCCTTCGACAAGGTTGATGATACGAGGCACGCGGGCGAATCTCCCTGCGATAGTGCCGTAAATATTGGGTTTGGCTGTAAAGGTATGGAGAATATCAAGTTTGAGTGGTGTGATGGCAGTATAGATATGTCGGATCGCATTGAGTTCTTTAAACGGGTTGAGACTCGAACGCTCTATTTTATACGGGATATGGGTAATCCCGTGTTCGCAAAAGGAGTTGCTTATTTCTCCTGCTGGACATATCGCATACACTGTATGTCCTTGACGCACCAACTCCTGCATGACCGGCAGACGGAAAAGCCAAATGTTGTAATCGAGGTGGGAGAGGAAGCCAAAGGTCATAACAATTTTTCTTCACAATCAAGCGGTGTACATAAAGTTAATATCTCAACGTGCGATTTCGAAAAGTCTTTTTTGAATGCATCTTTAATAGCAGTGAAAAGTATTTTTTTGTACAGGACAGGATTATTATAATGTTTTTCTTTTCTCCACCACGAAAAAATTTTTACCAAAGCTAAGGGATAAAAAAATATACCTGCCATCATACGGTATAGCTCTAAATTATTCCGGTAAATATAATAGACTTTCCATAACGGAGAAATTGTTTTATTGTCTTGTATAATAGTATTGCAATCGTGAATAAATTTAAGAGTAGGAAAAAAATAGTGTTTAAACCCAGCTTTTCTGACTTGGAGGGTATACAGTACATCATCTGCATAGATAAATAACTCCTTTCGAGGCAACCCTACTGTTTTGACAATATCAGTTTGCACAAAATAGCCGACAAATGATGAAGCATCAATTTCATAATACTGTTCAGTATGATACATATTATCCTGAATATGGATAGATTTTCGACCGTGAAATAAAAAAGAAATAACTCTATCCCAATGCCAAAATGGATTAATACCTGGACGGTTCATATTTACAATCTGATGATTAGGAGAATAGACGGCAGCTGCGATGCTCCCGGCTTCTTTTGGTAAAGCAATCGATTTGAAAAGCTTTATGGAATCTTTCTGTGGGTAGGCATCATCATCGTAACAGACCAACCAATCGGCATCTGTATTATCTGTTACTTCTTTAAAGCCAACATGAAATCCCCCGGCACCTCCGATATTGGTTTCCAAATGTATAATTCGAAGACGATAATCGAGTAATGAATCGAGCCATTTTTTGGTTTCATCTGTCGAAGCATTGTTTATAATAATTAAATAGTTAATCTCTTCATCTAATGTTTTTTGTACAGTGAGTTTGAGTTTTTCCAGTCGGTTAAATGTCACGATTACGGATGCGATTTTCAATTGTTTCCTTTAAGCTAACGGATCGATCATAAATGGTGGTGTTTTACCTTCATCTTTGAAGCGATCAGCTGTTTCCAATGCCTCTTTGATTGTTACATCCATATCGAGATAACGATATGTCCCTAAACGCCCGACAAAAGTGATCTTTTCCTCTTTGTTCGCCATTTCGACATAACGGCGAAGCAACTCCTGCTCCTGGGTTTGACGAATCGGATAATAAGGGATATCGTTTGGTTCGCATTGTCTGCTGTATTCTTTGAAATAGAGCGTTTGTTTATGATCTTCCCATGGGGCGAAGTGTTTGTGCTCACTGATACGGGTATAGGGGGTATCGAGGTCTCCATAGTTCATTACCGCGCATCCCTGAAAGTCTCCACTGTCACGGTGCATTTCGAAATCGAGGGTGCGATAGCCTAATCGTCCTAATTCATAGTTATAGTAGGCGTCGATAGGACCGCTATAGAAAACATGATCATAATCAGAAGCCATTTCTTTGGTAAAACGGGTATTTAAATGGACACTGATAGAGGGATGATCTAAAATCGCTTCGATTATAGCGGTATAGCCATCACGCGGCATCCCCTGATATTTGTGAGCAAAATAATTGTCATCGTAATTGAATCGTACGGGGAGACGTTTTAGAATGTTTGCAGAAAGAGTTTTTGGGTCAATCCCCCATTGCTTGATCGTATAGCCTTTAAAAAACGCTTCGTAGAGTCCACGCCCTAAAAATTTTAACGCCTGTTCTTCGAAATTGCACGGTTCTCCGATCGATGGATCAGAGAGTGTTGCTACAAATGCTTTGGCTTCATGCGGCGACATTGCTTTCACAAAAAACTGATTGATGGTGTGTAGGTTGATGGGAAGAGAGTAGACTTGTCCATTGACTGTTGATTTAACACGATTGACATAAGGCATAATCGCACCGAATCGATTCACGTATTTCCACACCCGGTCATTATCGGTATGAAAGATATGTGGACCGTATTTATGGACGGTGATACCACTTTCTTTATCGATATAACTGTATGAGTTGCCACCAATATGTTCGCGTTCTTCGAGAAGTTCTACAGTGTATCCTGCTTCTGCTAATTCTCGTGCGATGACAGAACCGGAGAAGCCTGAGCCGATGATAGCGATTTTCGTCATTTTTTTCCTTGCTACTTAAAAGTTTTCATAAATGGTTCTTCTATCGTTTTATATGTTAAATCTGAAATGGTCTAATTTATTTAAAATATTTTTGTTTGAAGTATTAAATAAATTCTTTTTCTGGATTAAAAAAGAGAGAGGACAAAACACTAATAAAGTTTGATTTAGCAAATAGAAAATTATGGTTTTTTCGATTTTTGTATATGAATATGGAGTCAAAAATTGCTTTTTTGATTAATACAAAAAGAAATAATTTAAAATTTTTTCTTTTTAATGCATGTAATGAATTACGGATACCATACTTGAATTTCCATAAGTCATTAACTGATGCACTTAAAATATTTGCTCCGTAATTAAAGGGAGTTTTGTGTACTACAGTACTATTCATTGAATATATCCCTATAAAACCTTGGTCTGAAATTCTTGAAGTAAATTCGACATCATCATACCAAATAAAATATTCTTTATAGGGCAAACCACTAAATTGTATTGCTTCAAATGTGATTAAAACAGAAACAAAGGAACATGAATAAGCAACTAACACGTCATCTTCATCTAGAGTATTAAAAGGAAGGCTATCATTTTTATAAATTGAATGAATTGTCGGAATATTCATAATGTGGACGGTATGATCAGTATGTAAAACTTTACTACAAACAAATCCTATTGGCGATTTTAACTTTTCAGACGATATTTTATAGCTTTTTATTAGTTCTGAAAGTGTTGAATTGTGTGGAATAGTATCATCATCCATTAACCAAATGAAATCAAATTTATGAGAAAAAGCCTCTTTAATACCAATATTGAATCCACCGGCTCCACCAATATTCATTGATGTTTTTTTATAAAAGATTGATATCCCATTTTTTATAACTATTGTCTTATCCGTACTTATGTATTTAGCTTCAACTAATTTTTGTGTAGTTCCATCATTACTGCAGTTATCAATAATAACTATGCTATCTACGGGATAATTTTGATTAACGATAGAATTTAAACATTCAAGTAATAACTCTTTTCTATTATATGTAACTACTACGGCACAGATTGTGGGTTTATTTGAAATTGAATTTTGCATATATGTCCCTATAAACTTGATCTAATACTTCCCATGCGTTTTGTTTTTGTTTCATTTCGTCTACTTTCTTTTTTATTTCAATAAAGATATTTTCTCGAAATATTTCATTTGTCGTGAGGTTAAGTAAAATTTTTTCCCATCTATTTCTAGCTTTAAAGATTGTTGAAGGAAGTAATAAATTTTGAGGGACTATTTCATTTTGTGCCCCTACATCAGTCGAAACTACTATGCATCCTTGAGCAAGCGCTTCATAAGCTACTAGAGTGATTCCTTCATTTTCTGAACTTATAAGTAAAATATCATTTTGTTGCATGATTGTTAATACATTTGTATTGCTTGGAAAAAATTTAAAATATTTTGCATAACCACTTTTATTGATAGCATTTATAAAAGATTTTAAATGTTCCCCATCACCAACAATATTTACAGTTGTTTCAAAATTAGATTTAATCAAAAATGCTACAGCATCAATTAGTAAAACAGCTCCTAAAATAGGTCGTTTTTGTGTGACCATTCTCCCCACAAAACAAATATTAATCTTTTTATTCAACAGGTTATTTTGAATATTAAAAGTGGATGGATATGAGAGAGTTTTGCCTAAATGACCAAAAATAATTTTACTTTTATCAATACGATGAGTTAAAAAAAAGTTTTCTAATCGTTTACTTATGACATGATGATAATCAATGTAATTTGTCCAAATAACTGATAAACGAGGGAACCCCAACCGATTTCTTTTTTTCTCATCAATGTGTAAAGTATCAATGGCTATTATTGATCGAAAAAAACTTTTGACCAATGCTATTACCTGATAAAAATGTGTGCTATGATGATTATGAATAATGGATATTTTATGATGTTTAATGAGTAATAGTATAAATTTAAGCCTTTTGCCAAGAGGAATTTGACGATCTAATTCATATATTAAGTATTTGTGGCTAAGTTGTTCAAAATAAAATGGTCGAGAAGAACGTGACGATAAAACAATAGGTGTTATATTGTTTTTTTCCATTATCAAGCATGTTTCGACGGCAAATTTTTCAGCACCACCAACATCTAACCAATGCATCATTACTAGAGCTGTGGGTGTTTGTTCAGACGTACAGTCGGTTTTCCATGGGAAAGTTTTATATTTTTTATTAAAATGTATATGCTGTTTCATCTCAAGATAATTGAAAATCAATTCTAAAACAGTTTCATGTAATAATGGATATGAAGATAATAAATAACTAATTTTTCTAGTATTGCTTATAGGAAAATTATTTTCTTGTGATTGATTTTTTGATGGAATAGTTATTTCAAATGAATGTGAAACTGGTAAATGCATTGGTCCAATATGTATCTGATACTCATTCAAAATGGCATGAGCGAGTATATTTAGTTTTATATTTTTCGGTCCTTTTAAATCTTGTATTTCCGATGGTTTTAGCTGAATAAATATATGTTCATTAGGGAATAATAAAGTATAGATTTCTTTTAATCTTAATTTTTCGTATTCTATTACAGATGTCATTTTATTTCCATACTTTCAGTTTTATCCTTTAGTGTTGTTAAATCTAATCAGAGTATTTTAACTGCCACTCTTTCACCACAGTAGGCGATATATTCATAATTGATCCGTTGTTTTTGGACAAATTCATGAAAAGCTTTAAGCTCATGATTTTCAAAATTGGGATAATTAAAGTACTCATCAAAAATGATTATCATATCTTTGGTAATGTACTTCGCAAGTTCGTTAAAAACATCTTTTGTTGATGAGTATAAATCGCAATCAATATGCAATAATTTGATTCCTTCACCTTTATATACTTTTAAAAATACAGGAAGGGTGTCAGAAAACCATCCTTTAATCAAAGTAACATTTGATTGTACATTAGGCAATTTTCCATTTCGGTTAAAATCGAAAAAATGATAGCCTTGCCACTCCTCAGGTAATCCTTCAAAAGAATCAAAACCATATATGTTGGATGATACAGATAGGCAGGCAAATTTATTAATAGAATACCCACTGAATACTCCAAATTCAAAAATATCTCCATTGGATCTACTTTTTGAAACACAATAAGAAAGAAATTCATCATAATCAACAATACAAATTGCATTTTTCATATTTTCATAAATGTAATCTATTGTTTTTTTCTGCGCAACTTCACAAACTTTATAAAATAAATACTCAGGTCTTCTTGGATCATTATATTTAATTTCATTCAACTGATTTTCAATATGTTCTAAGCGCTTAGATAGTTTATCTGACAAAATAGATGCATTTTTTTCCATTATTTTGATGACTAATTTTTTAATGAAATTCATTTTTCGCTCCAATAATATTTCTAGGTATAGATTTTCTCTTTTATTTTAGACATCTTGTACTCTTTTAACTATGAAAATTATATAGTCTTTATTGTTCTAAACAGGAAAAGATTATTATTTTCTCCTTATTAGTTTTTGTGTAGAAGTAAATACATATATTTTTTGACATTTTTCAATCGTACTGAGTCGATGAGCAATAACAATTAATGTTTTATCTTCGCATATTCTATAGAGCTCTTCCATAATTTTTGCTTCAGTTTCGTTATCGAGTGCACTGGTGGCTTCATCAAGGACTAAAATTTCGGGATGTCCATAGAGTGCACGGGCGATTGCGATTCGTTGACGCTGCCCACCGCTGAGCTTGATTCCACCCTCGCCGACGATCGTGTTTATGCCTTGATGATGGGTCTCTAAAAATTCTAAAATTTTGGCTTGACGAAGAGATTCTTTTATTCGAACATTGTCGATAGGTTTCCCGAAAGCGACATTTTGAGCTACCGTACCGTCGAAGAGATAAATACTTTGGGGAATATATCCGATTTTACTTCGCCAAGCTTTGATATTGGATTCATCCAATAGTGTACCGTCCACGCTGATTGTTCCGCTTTTTGGCCGATAAAGTCCGATGATGAGGTCAATAAGGGTTGATTTTCCGCTACCGCTTTCACCGATAAAGGCGATTCTATCACCCTTATGGATAGTCAGGGAAAGGTCGTTCAATATAGGTTTCCCTTCATTATATTCAAAGCGGATATGATCGAGTTGGAGGATTTCGTTGAAACTGACAGGGATGTCTTGAAGTTCTTCCGCATCGTACATGAGATCATTATGTATAATGTCGAGTGAATTTTTAAAAAAGAGGATTTGATTATAGCCTGAGAGGATACGGTTAGCGGATGGCATTAAACGATATAATCCCAATACAAACATCGAGATCAGTGCTAATACCCCTGAAATATCACTTTGATACTTTTGAACGAGGTAAATAATCATAAAAATAATAATCCCAAATCCAAGTGCTTCCAAGAAAATTCTTGGGAAATGGCTCAGGGTTTCATTTCGAATATTAGCAGACGCATAACCGGCGCTGGCATGGTCGAATTTTTCGAGAATAGATTCGGTATTTGAGGTGAGTTTCATCATTTTAAAATTTCCTAGACTTATTTGGATAATCTCGAAAAATTTTTTTTGATGTTCTTCACGGGAAATTCCCGCTTTTTTAATGGCACGTGATACGGTCATGGTGAGAAACAAAGCATTGACGATGAGAATGGTGCTGATAAGGAGGGTGATTTTCCAATTGATATAAAGCATAATTGAGTAAATAAAAATCACAACAAAGATTTCACTAAGCATTAGTAACAAACCTGAAATAAGTGCTGTCATATTTTGTGCTTCATTTACAATAGCTTTAGAAAGGTCTGCACTGTTTTTATCAATGAAGGAACGATAACTCATCCCCAAATAATTTTCAAAGAGTCGGTAGGCGATAAGATGGTAACGCCCTTTCGAAAATTTGGCCAATAAATAAAAATATCCGAGATTGAGCAGTGAGCGCAAGAAGTAGAAAATCAAAAGGGCTAGACCGATTGCTACTACAAAATTGATATTGCTGCTGAAATGGAAATATGTGTAAATTCTTTCTATATAGGTATTAGAATGGATATTGCTAAAGTTGCTGGCAATATTGATAAACGGCAGAATGGCACTGACTCCAATCATTTCAATAAGGGAAACGATGATTGAGATAAAAAACAAAATAAAAAGAAATTTTTTATCATGTCTAGTCAGAATTGAAAAAAGCTTTGTGAAAAAAAGCCTCATTTTTTCCCTACACGATCACAATATTTTTTAGCGATTAGAAGCCGTTCCTTGTGCCCTTTATCCGATAGGGCTTCGGGGATAACGTTGCGCAGATAATATTCGACGTATTTGCACAGGTTGATATCCCCCTGTATACCGGCCTCTTTTTTAAAACTTTGAATGGAACTTGAACGTTCGGAATTGCGAAAGAGTGCCTCGTTAAAATCATATCCGAAATAATTAAGTGCTTCGGTAAATTGATACGTGAGTTTATCCTTGATTTCATTGAAGTATTTGAGAAACTCTTCCCGATGCTGATCTTCAAATGTTTTAAGGGTAATGAACCGTTCATCCAGTTCGTGTTTATGATTTCCGATCATATGGATCGTATCTACTTGTTCACGGCGAACTTTTTTGAGTTCATGTTCAAATGCCGTTTTATCGGAAATAAGATTAGGTTCGTCAATAAACTGACGTTCCATCGTTTCTCGTCTTGAAGTAAGGCTCTGTTCTTTTGTAATCAGCATTTGAAGTTCAGATTTGAGAAGTTCAAATTGATGTTTTTCGGCAACATATCCCTCCTGTGCGAGCAAGAAGTCTTTCGTATAGACTCTTTGAGCATAGTTGGTACGCTGCTCAAAATCACTGTAGCGTTCGCTGAGAAAGCGGATGGTATTGAATTTGGTAACAAGTTCTTGATTGTAGATGGTCGTGTCCAAATCTTTGAACATACCGGCCGCAGAGTAGATAAATTCTTTAAAAACATCAAATCTGAACTCTTCGTCAAAATCAAAACCGATGGAGTTAAAATATTTTTTTACGATTTTAATATCATCTGCGAAAAAGTTCATAACTACTTGTTTCTGAGATATAGAAAGCGGTATCATCAATTGGGCTCACTCACGCGTACTTATGGTTGAGTTATGATAGCGTATAATTGCGAAAAAAAAGGTTTCACGTGTGCGGTGTATTCGGAATTATCGGTGAGTATTCGCCACATAAAGCACGTGAAGCGTTAAAGACGTTGCTTCACAGGGGTCGGGATCATTGCGGAATCATAGAACGCGATGGTGTATTTTTGGCCCATCAGCGTCTCTCTATCACCGATCCGCACCCTAGGTCTCATCAGCCGATGAGCAGAGGTCGGAGTGTGATCAGCTTTAACGGAGAGATCTATAATCATAGGGAACTTCGCAAACGTTTGAAGCTGAGCGAGTGGGAGAGCGCGAGTGATACCGAAGTCATATTGGCCGCCTATGAGGCGTGGGGAATCGAGTGTGTGAATCATTTGGAAGGGATGTTTGCTTTTGCGCTGTTGGACGAAGAAAAGCTCTATCTTGTCCGAGACCGTTTCGGGAAAAAACCGCTTTTTTATCATCAGGGAAAGGAAGTCTTCGTATTTGCTTCGGAGATTAAAGCTCTCAAACCTTTTTTAGCCTCAGTGGATATGAATAAGGAGGCACTCCATTCGTATCTTTCTTTTTTGGCTCCGACTCCGCCGCATACATTTTATAAAGGTATCGAAAAAGTGCAGAGCGGGGAATGGCTCTGTTTTGAAAAAAACAAACTATCCAAACACCGTTATTACGATGTTCTGCAGACCCCTTGTTCCGTAATTACGGATAAAGATGAAGCGTTGCGTCGGATAGAGGAAGAGCTTCATCGCTCGGTTGCCTTTCGCCTTGACACGGAGGCTCCGACAGCGGCATTGCTCTCAGGTGGCCTGGACAGTGCAATGATCTGTGCCATGGCGGCACGTCAGGGGAAAAAACTTCCTGTATATACGTTGGGGTACAATGAGTACGGTGCGTATGATGAGAGGGCAAACGCTGCCGTTACGGCTGATTATTTAGGACTGGAACATACGGAAGTGATTATTTCACAGGATGATTTCAACGAACATCTGGACGATCTGCTGACCCATATGGATGAGCCGTTGAACGATCCTGCGGCTTTACCGCTCTATTTGCTTATGAAAAAAATCGGTATGGATGGATATAAAGTCGTATTGAGCGGTGAGGGAAGTGATGAGCTGTTCTTGGGATACCGGCAATATTTTGAGTACCTCGATATCGAAAAAGCGGCCTCTTTACACCATAAAAACTGGCTCAAAAAATACTTTCATTCCCACTTTTCGATGAATCGCGAGTGGGAGTGGTACAAACGGGTTTTTGATGATACGCTTTTGTTTCGTACTTCGGGAGAAAAGTTTACCGATTTGCAGCAAAACAAACTTTTTCGTCAAAATATTCGGGACAACGAATCACTCCGATTTTTGAACGCTTATCGACAAGAATTTGAACAATCTTCCCACAGTGATCCGAGCATGTGGTACAGTATGATCGATCTGAAACTCTTTGTGGGTGAACATTTCTTGGCAAAACTTGATCGGGTTTCGATGGCGCATACTCTTGAAGCACGCACCCCATTTTTGGATCATCGGCTGGCCGAAACGGTTTTATCGATTGCCCCGAATCTGCGTATCGGTGAAGGTGAGACTAAAACCCTTTTAAAACAGGTTGCCCGAAACTATCTCAGCGATGAAATTATCGATCGGAAGAAAAAAGGGTTTGCGAACCCCTATATGGAATGGTTGATTGCTTCAGGGCGTTTGGACCTGATACGGGAAGTGAATGATAAAACGGGATTATTTTATCCCGAAGTGATAGAAGAGTATCTCGATTTGGCCCGCCGTGGCCGCTTCAAGCAACACGTATGGGGATTATACGTATTGAGCCATTGGATGAACAGAGAACTACTTTAGCCTTATTTTTTCTCCATAAGTAGAGCAAGTTCCAATGTTCCGCTGACATAGTTGGCGAAAAAGCTCATGATCCCTTCGTCTTTGTCGGTGAAATCTCCGTTGTATTTGTTGAGCAGCTGGATGACACCGATTACGTCTTGACGGGAGTTGAAGATAGGTACGGCCAGTATATTTCGGGTTACAAAGCCGCTTTTTTCATCAATCTTTGGTAAAAAGTGGGCGTTTTCATACGGGTTATTGACCAATTTAACGGTTTTGGTACGAACCGTTTCTCCGACAATTCCTGAATCAAGCCCAATAGCGATTCTCCCTATTCCGTCGCTCAATTTTGTCCAAAGCATGTTGCCGGGCAGGTCGACAATAAAGATCGAGCACCGTTCGGCACTCACGATCGCTTTGGCTTCTTCCGAAATAGTCGGCAATGCATCTTCGATGCGATCCAGTCCCGAGAGACGTTTTCCAAAATCGGCAATTCGTTTATAGATTTCTAGACTCATTCAGTCTCCTTGGCAAGTAATTTGGCATCATCATCAAACAGCATCGCAAGTTCGAGGTAGCCGCTGATGTAGTGGGCAAAAAAGATCATAAATTTGACATCATCATTTGAAAATCCGCCGGGTTTATTCAGCAGTTGAAATACTCCTATAATACGGCGGGCGGAATTAAAAATAGGTATTGATGCGATATTTTCGGTCACAAAACCGGTTTTATTGTCAATCGTGTGTAAAAATCGTGGATCTTCATACGGATTATTGACTAGAATCGGTTTAGCCTCTTTGAGTGTATGCCCGACAATCCCGTCGTCTTTATGTACCATGATTTTTTCTGTCTCATCGGCCAATGTCGTCCAAAGCATTTGCATATTGGGATTATAAATGAAGATAGAGCATCGCTGCGCTCCGCTGACTTGTTTCGCATATTCTGAGATCATCGGAAGCCCTTCACTCAGAGTCGGGCGTTTTAACAAAGATCGTCCAAATTCGGACAGAGCAGCGTAAGACGTTATCATAGAGTACCCCTTGAATAGTGTCGAGGAAAACATAAATCGTATCCACTTAAAGCTAAAAAGTAAATCAATTCAGTTGAAAAAAGTGAGGAAGGGAGCCCCCCAGGGGGGGATTAAGGAAAAATTAGAGGTTGTGTTCTTTTTTGTACTCGATGATCATTGCATATGCTTCGTCTTTGAGTAACAATTTTTCTTTTTTGAGTTTTTCAAGCTCAAGATCCGTCATCGGAAGCTCTCCGCTTTCACCTTTGGCAATTTGGGTGTCGAGATCATTGTGACGATCAAAAATTTTCAAAAAGTGGGCATTTGCCGCATCATTTTGTTTCATATGGGTGATAACATCGCGGTATTCGTGCAACATTGAGGTGTCCTTGCGTGGAATTTTGCCGGAATTGTACCACTAGTTAATTTAAAATCCGTGGAAGCGTGATCCCTTCTTGTCCTTGATACTTGCCGCTTTTATCTTTATAGCTGGTTTCGCACATCTCATCACCTTGTAAAAAGAGTACTTGCGCAATCCCTTCGTTGGCATAAATTTTTGCCGGGAGCGGAGTCGTATTTGAAATCTCGATGGTAATGTGTCCTTCAAACTCGGGTTCAAAAGGGGTGACATTGACGATAATACCGCAACGTGCATAGGTAGATTTGCCCAAACAGATGGCTAAAACATCGCGGGGAATTTTGAAATACTCTACCGTCCGGGCTAATGCAAAGGAGTTCGGCGGGACAATACAGACATCACCGACAAAATCGACGACATTCATGTCATCAAAGTGTTTCGGATCAACGACTGTGGAGTTTAGATTGGTAAAAATCTTAAATTCGTTCGTCACACGGATATCATATCCATAAGAACTAAGTCCGTAACTGACGACGCCCACACCCACTTGATCTTCACAAAATGGGGAGATCATTCCCTCATTTAATGCCTTTTCCCGTATCCATCCATCACTTTTGAGACCCATCTTCATATCCGTTGTTAATTTTATTTGTGGTAGTATAACACATCTATTACCCTACTTTTAGGAGCATTTTCCGATGGATATGAAACAAATTAAAGCTCTTTTGCAAGAGTTTGATGCAAGTACTCTTTCAAAATTAAAAATAACTCAAGATGCTTTTTCGATTGAACTTGAAAAAAATATCGGTGCAGTTGCTGCACCTGTAATGGTCGCTGCACCTGTAGCATCAGTAGCGGCTCCGGTTGCGGTTACGGCATCAGCTGAAACTTCGGCAGCTGCGGCTGTGGTTCCTTCAGGTGATATGATCCTGTCTCCGATGGTGGGGACATTTTATGCTGCTCCGTCACCGGATTCGGCTCCGTTTGTCAAAGTGGGTGATCGCGTTAAAAAAGGGCAGGTGATCGCAGTATTGGAAGCGATGAAAATCATGAACGAACTTGAGGCTGAATTTGATTGTAAGATCCTTAGCGTTCTTGTCTCTGACTCTCAGGCTGTCGAGTATGATATGCCACTTTTTGCGGTTGAGAAGCTTTAATTATGGCGGAAATTAAACGTATTTTAGTCGCTAATCGGGGCGAAATCGCTCTACGCGCCATCCGAACGATTAAGGAAATGGGCAAAGAGGCCGTTGCGGTTTATTCGACTGCCGATAAAGATGCATCGTATCTTAAGCTTGCCGATGCGGCGATTTGTATCGGTGCAGCTCCAAGTTCTCAAAGTTACCTCAATATCCCCTCTATAATCGCGGCATGTGAAATCAGCGGGTGTGATGCGGTATTTCCGGGATACGGATTTTTGAGTGAAAATCAGCATTTTGTTGAGATTTGTACCCATCACGGGATTAAATTTATTGGGCCGACTCCTGAAGTTATGGTTATGATGTCTGATAAATCCAAAGCCAAAGAGGTTATGATCGAGGCGGGTGTTCCGGTTGTTCCGGGATCTGACGGTGCGATTAAAGACATTGCGGAAGCAAAAGTACGTGCAAAAGAGGTCGGTTATCCCGTTATTCTCAAAGCGGCTGCCGGCGGCGGCGGACGCGGAATGCGGGTCGTTGAAGATGAAAGTTACATTGAAAATGCCTTTTTAGCGGCGGAAGCGGAAGCGATCGGTGCGTTCGGTGACGGTACGATTTATATGGAGAAATTCATTAAAAATCCTCGTCACATTGAAGTACAGGTCATTGCGGATTCTCACGGGAATGTCTTGCATATCGGTGAACGTGACTGCTCGATGCAGCGTCGTCATCAAAAATTGATCGAAGAATCTCCTGCCGTGGCGTTGACACCTGAAATCCGTGCAGAATTGCATGCTTCAGCCGTTCGTGCGACCAAATATATTAAATATGAGGGTGCGGGAACGTTTGAGTATCTGCTTGATGCCGATAAAAAGTTTTATTTTATGGAGATGAATACCCGTCTTCAAGTAGAACACTGTGTTTCTGAAATGGTAAGCGGTCTCGATTTGATTGAAATGATGATTCGTGTAGCAGAAGGGGAAGCTCTTCCGCCGCAAGAGAGTGTTATTTTGAGCGGTCATTCGATCGAGTGCCGTATTACGGCTGAAGATCCGATCAAATTTTTACCGTGTCCGGGGAAAATCACCCAATGGATTTCTCCTGGCGGTAGAAATGTTCGTGTTGATACCCATGCTCATGCGGGATATATCGTTCCACCGACGTATGATTCGATGATTGGAAAATTGATCGTTTACGGTACGGATCGCAATGATGCAATTTCCAGAATGCATCGGGCACTGAGTGAATTTACAATTACGGGTATTAAAACTACGATCCCTTTCCATTTAAAAATGATGCAAAATCCTGATTTTATCAACAATAACTTCGATACCAAATATCTCGAAAATTACAGCGGCTGATTGCCGTTGCAATTTTCATCTTTCATCCTCTTTTTTTAGAATACAAGCCATCTTCTAACAATATTTTACTTAAAGTATTTCTTATAAACACTAATCTTCTATTTATTGTGTAATTTATGTTGCTGAGCTGATTTTTACACTGATTTTACGTTATATTACAGTATCAGAGAATTCCCTTTGTAGGGCAAACATCATGAAGAAGAGGGATCCAATGAATAATCTTAGTATTGCACAAAAAGTACATATTCCGCTAATTGCATCGATTTTGATCGGATTTGTAATTGTTTTAGTCAATTATTGGGTTTCGGTAGACCAAATACGTACCGATGTCTATACCGCGCAATCCAAAGAGATGACAACAGCTTTTGATGAAGCTGTTGAGTCAAAAAAGAATGTTGGAATTACGAATGCCATCGGTATCTCCAAAAACAGTGCTGTTGTAAACGGTTTGGTCGGTAATGATCGTGAGTCAACCCTTAACAGTTTGAAATCACTTTCTAAAGAGTACAAAGAGAATACCAAATTCGGCAATATTAAAATTCACGTGCATGATAAAAATGTGCACAGTTTTATTCGGGTCTGGAAACCTGAAAAATTCGGTGATGATCTTTCAGGCTTTCGCAAAACCATCGTTGCTGTAAAAGAGACACGAAAACCTCTTGTCGCGATTGAAATGGGAGTTGCAGGTTTGGAACTCAGAGGGATTGCCCCGATTATCTCAGGGAATGAATATTTAGGTTCTGTCGAGTTTATGCAGGGTCTTAACTCGATTGTAAAAGATATGAAACAAAATTACGGGTCAGATCTGATTGTAGCTGTCGACAATAAATATTTGGATGTCGCAAAAGAGTTAAAAGATGCTCCTAAAGTCGGTGAGAAGTATATATTGGCTCTTAAAGAGGATACGATCGATAAAGGGTTTTTGAAAGAGTTGGGCTCAGCTCAATTTGACCCTCAAAAAGGGTCATTTAAAACTGAAGATTATTTTGTTACCCCTATTGCGATTAAGGATTATTCGAATGTCGTGGTAGGGTATGCCTTTGTCGGCGAAAAACTGGATGCGGTTGAAGGTATGATCAGCCAGTCGGAAAATTCACTGTTACGACAAGTTGTGATTATGTCTGCTATGGATATTATTATTTTGGTTTTGTTGATCATAATAGTACGTCGCGCAGTGACTGAACCTATTAAAAATCTTGATCATATTGCACAAGAATTGGCAAGCGGTGATGCTGATTTGAGCAAACGCCTTCAGATCTCATCCACAGATGAAATCGGAAAAGCGGCACACAGTTTTAATATCTTTATCGGCAAGGTCGAAAAAATTGCTCTCGAAGCACAGGAAAAAGCCGTAGAAGCATCATCTGCCAAAGCAAAAACAGAAGAACAAAATCGTAAAAACGAAATTTCTTTGGCACTTGCTCATGGAATGATCGGAGGAACAATTGATAATGCGGGGAATTTACGTAATTCTCTTGAAAGTAATATTCAAAACCTCCATCAAGTGAATGATCTAAATGCTGAAACGGGGAAAGTTGTCGATCAGGTGAATGTACAAACAGATGAAATCATGAGCAGTATGACCAATATCACCGAAATGATTAACGACTCCCGCAGCAACTCGGAACAGCTCAATCACAATGTGAGCGAAATTTCGAATGTTATCACGCTGATTAAAGATATCTCGGATCAAACGAACCTTTTGGCTCTCAATGCGGCTATTGAAGCGGCACGGGCCGGAGAGCACGGGCGCGGATTTGCCGTGGTAGCCGACGAAGTACGCAAACTGGCGGAACGGACGCAGAAAGCGACGAGTGAAGTGGAAGCTAACATCAGTGTATTGAAACAAAATTCAGTGGGTATGCTGGAAAACAGTGAGCGGGTTGAAGAATACGCCGTCGATTCGACTCGCCGATTGGATGAATTCAAGCACGTTATGGCACAGCTGATCGGTAATGTTGAAAAAATAAAAGAAGACAGCCAATCAATCAGCCATGAAATTTTTACCAATATGGCAAAAATAGATCATATGATATTTAAAGCACGTGCGTATGAAGCCGGATTTGAGGGAAAAACGGAGCAGCGAAGCACATTTAGCGATCATCATGCCTGTGCCCTTGGACACTGGTACGAACACGGTGATGGAAAAACCGTCTTTGAAAAATCGCCTTCTTACGGGAAACTGTTAGAACCGCATAAAAAAGTGCATGATGAAATTCGAAAAGCGATGGAATTGTTGAAAAAAGATTCGGTTGCAAATGATAAAGAGATTATCGCAAGTTTTAAAGCGGCGGAAGCGGCGAGTAAAGAACTTTTTGTTGTTTTATCAGAGATGGTAAGATAGAAGAGATAAAGAAGAAAGTTAAATCCTGAGAGTAGCTTCCTTCTTCCTCTTTATTGAGGAAGGCGAAGGACTTTAATATCGGCACTGAGGCGTAAGCGGGTGAAATAATCGTTTAACACTTGATTGCGTTTGTCCCCCATGATCGAATTATCAATCTGCGGTCGCACCGAGTCTAGATTTTCGGTGACGACGTTTTGTTTATCTCGCATATAGAAGCTCATAAAACCGTTTTTACCGTTAGGGAGGATCGGGCCGAAGCTTCCATTAGGGATTTTGTTGAGAATCTGTGCGAGTTGAGGGTTGATTCCCTTGTACGGGATATTTTCCTCTTTCGATTTGATATTCTGGACATTGCGCATCGGGTCCGCTATTTTTTCCGACAGGGCTTCTTGTGAGGCTGCTACGTATGTGGTGACATCAAAGCTCTCAGGTCGTGAAAACTCATCCAAATGGAGCTGATAGTACTCGGCTTCTTCATCAGCGGTAGGCTGTGCCATTTTAGAAAAGGCGATGGCACTGTACAGTTTTTGCCCTTTGATATTTTCTTCGACTCTGGCTCTGAGATCTTTTTCGTTTAATCCGCGGACATTTTGCATCGCGCTGATTAATTGATCGACGGTCAGCTTGTTTTGAGCGGCCATTCGTTCAAGCTCTTCTTGCACTTCAGCAGAAGTGACGGTAATCTTTTTCTCTTCTGCTTCGAGTTGTTCCAGCTTTTTACGGATCAGCGTATCGGAACTGGTTTGTGCATCGGTTCCGCTTTGTTTCATCTCCTGCTGGACTTCATAGAGGGTAATAGGACTGTTTTTGACTAATACGGCGACACCCCCGATAGGGGCGCTCCATAAGAATGTGGCCAATAAAGCAGAAAGGGTTAGCGATCGCATCGAAGCTCCTTGTAAAAGTCTCCTATTTTACCCGCTTTTAACATAGCCTTAACTAAAATTGCGCAATTGCATCCAAAAAGGATTTAGAACATGGTAGTTACCAGATTTGCCCCAAGCCCGACGGGGTATTTACATATCGGCGGTTTGCGTACTGCGCTGCTGAGTTATCTTTGGGCGCGTCGTAACGGCGGAAATTTTTTACTCCGAATCGAAGATACCGACTTCAGCCGTAACGATGAAGCCGCAGCTCTAGCGATTGTCGAAGCATTCAAATGGGTCGGACTGGAACATGACGGAGTGATTGAATACCAATCGAACCGTTTGCCGATTTATCAGGAGTATGCCCAAAAACTGCTCGATGCGGGAAAAGCATACAAATGTTATATGTCCAAAGAGGAACTCGAAGCGCTTCGTGAAGAACAGACAGCTCGAAAAGAACGTCCGAAATACGATAATCGATATCGCGATTTTACAGGGACTCCGCCTGAGGGACGCGAAGCGGTCATCCGTATCAAAGCGCCGCTGGAAGGCTCCATCACGGTACATGACGGGGTGAAAGGAGACGTTGTTTTCAACGTCGCCGACATCCTGGATGATTTTATCATTGCCCGTGCCGACGGTACACCGACGTATAACTTCGTAGTTGCGGTTGATGATGCATTGATGGGAGTTACGGATGTCATCCGGGGAGACGATCATCTCTCCAATACTCCAAAACAAATCGTTGTGTATCAAGCACTCGGATTTCCAATTCCGAAATTTTTCCATGTACCGATGATCCACAATCACGAAGGTAAAAAACTTTCCAAACGTGACGGTGCAACCGATGTCATGGCGTATAAAACACTTGGATATACCCCTGAAGCGCTTCTCAATTTCTTGGTCCGTCTGGGCTGGAGCCACGGAGATCAAGAGATATTCTCGATGAAAGAGATGCTGGAACTATTCGATCCGAGCGATATCAACCGTTCCGCATCAGTGTATAACGTCGAGAAACTTGACTGGCTTAACAGTCATTACATCAAAAATACACCGAATGAGAAATTGTGTGAGCTTCTCGAATTTCACGGCGTTGTGTTGATCAGTCATGATAAACGCGAAATCATCCTCGACGCGATAAAAGAGCGTGCAAAAACGCTTGTGGAAATGGCGGCTTTGATTACCGAGATGTTGACCCGTCCTGAAACGTTTGATGAAGCGGCACTCAAAAAAGGGTACAAAGAAGAGAGTAAAGCGATATTGGAAAGCTTTGCGAAAGCACTTAAAAATGCATCCGAGCTCCATCTTCCAAGCGATTATCATCATGTGATGGAAGAGGTGGTAACCAAACTTGAAATCGGATTCGGGAAAATCGGACAACCGCTGAGAATCGCCCTTATGGGGAAACTCTCAGGTCCGGCACTTGATAGCGTTATGGCGATTATCGGAGTAGAAGAGACATTGGCGCGTATCGAAGCACTTTTAGCGCATTAATATCGGATATCTTTCAAAGAGGGGTTTATCCCTCTCTTTTTTGCCTCTCTTACAAACCGTTTATACCCCTTCATTTCTTTCACACCCACTTTATAACTGATATATTTTAGATAATGAATGATTTGTACCGGAGTAAGTCCGCTTTGCAGAGAGGCTTTCTTCAATATATAATAAGGGATTTTGACCTTTTTTGAGACAAATGCACGGCTAAGTCGGTGAAGTTCATCGGTGTGGTTGTGCGTCGAGAGAAGAGCAAAAACAAACGGCAGCCCTGTTTGCTCATACCATGTCCCTCCCAAATCGATATGGTCGCCGCCGCTGTAGTAAAAGCGCAGCGCTTTGTCCCCGATCAATATCTCTCCGTGGATATCAAGTATACGAGCAAGGAGATTGGACGTTGCCGAATCGCTGTCGTCTTTATCGGCATTGGGGAGTGACAGTACGCTGAGAACTTCTCGCTGGGCAACAATTCCGACTCCGAAATGGCGGCAGTTTTGTGCGGTAATACTGGAGACAAATGCCGCATCGATCCGACGCATGGCGAACTCACGGTTCAGAGCCGAGGGGACACCCTTGTGATAATGGAGGCTTTGGTGAAAACGTGTAGTACGGGCATAGCGTTTGATAAAAACATGAAAGGGGAGGAGATTTAAAAAATCTATTTTTCCGAAAATCAAACTATCTCCTCTTATAAAATAAGATAGGTATTATACTAATTGATCCCTGACAAGGCACTGTTAGTTCTCTTTCGCTATAATTTAGACCAATATAACTACCCAATAAGGGGAATTGTCATGGTGACAATCGAATTCTTAGGACCGATTCAAAAGGCTCAGTTAACGTTGGAAGCGGCATCTTTACGTGATGTCGCTGAGGTATTGAAACAAGATACGGAAATGGCGCAATGGCTTGAAAACTGTGCGGTAGCGGTCAATGATACCCTTGTCGCAACCCTCGATACTCCTCTGAAATCAGGGGATAAAGTATCATTGCTTCCTCCGGTATGCGGCGGATGAGTATGTTAGAACTCTATGACGGAGCGCTTAACGTTCCGGAAATCATAACCCGATGGTACAGTGAAGAAGCCGATTACAACTACGGTGCGTATATCCCGTTTATCGGAACGGTGCGGGAAGAAGACGGGATTGACGGGCTCAGTTTCGATGTGTATGAACCGATTCTAAATGCATGGTTTCAGGCATGGGAAGCAAAAGCGGCACCATTGGGGGCAAAACTGAAAATGGCGCACAGCCGGGGCGATGTACTGGTACATGAATCGAGCTATATCGCCGCGGTGTTTTCTCCGAAACGGCGTGTTGCTTTGGAGACGATTGAGAAATTTGTCGAAGATTTTAAAGCTTCCGCCCCGATCTGGAAGTACGATCTGAAAAACGGAGAACGTATCTATGCGCGTGATCGTTCGACTCCGATCAGCGGTGCCGGGATATTAGGGGGCAATGCATGATTTCATACGAGACTTCCCGAAATATGATCAGTCTTTTAAGTATGGGACAAGAGCGAAATGAGCAGGTCTTTTTAACGGCTTCTTTGGGACGGATTTTGGCTGAAGACATTATTGCTGATGAAGATTATCCGACCCATCCGACTTCGTCCATGGACGGTTATGCCATAGTCCACAGCGATTTAGAACAATTTGATTCATTGGAGATATTCGGAGATAATCCTGCCGGAGCCGACAGCGTTGCCGGAGTGACGAGCGGAATGTGCATAAAAACCTTTACCGGCTCATTGATGCCGCAGGGTGCCGATACTCTTATCCCTATCGAAAACGTTCGGGTAGAGGGGAACAAAATCATCATCGAAAAAGAGGTTCCCTCCGGTTTTGCCGTCCGTCCGGTCGGAGAGAGCTATCGCGAAGGAGAAGTCCTGATCCCTAAAGGAACGCAGCTCGGATTCGCACAGATCGGTGTGTTGGCCGGTGTCAATCGGGTGATGATACGTGTGGCTCAGCGCCCCCGTGTTGCAATTATCGCGACAGGAAGCGAGATCCTCGATATCGGAGAAACGGCTCGTCATGCGGGGCAAATCCGAAGTTCCAACAGTTATACGCTGCAAGCGCTGGTCGATTCATTGGGGGCAGAGAGCGTCCAGATGGGCATCGTCGGGGATGACAAACATGCCATTATGGAACGGTTTGAAGCGGCAATGCACGCAAGTGATATTGTTGTCAGTACAGGCGGAGTGAGTGTCGGGGATTATGATTTTGTAAAACATATCGTCCCTAAACTTGGTGCCGAGGTCATTTTCAAAGGGGTCAATATCAAACCCGGTCAGCATGTCATGGTAGCACAGCGGGGAGAGAAGTTTATCGTCTCTTTGCCGGGCTTCGCGTATTCTTCCGCTGTCACCTTTATCCTGTATGCGGCGCCGTTGATTGCACGAATGATGGGGCGTGAGAATCCGTATGAACCTATTGAGGCGATACTCAAAGTCCCTTTTTCCAAACGTTCCAATAAAAGTGAATTTACAGCGTGTAATCTAAATTTCGAAGACGGGCGTTACTATGTTGATTTCGATGGGAAAAAGACGGGAAGCTCTGCGATTTTGACCAATCTGCTCGGAAATGCGGGACTCATGATCTGTGGTGAAGAGGACGGAGATTTGGAAGCGGGTACACTTGTCCGGGTGATAAAGCTATAAACTGATTAAAGCTCTCTCGGATATTTTTCAAAAAATGAAAGTACGGTAAAACTTTTAAATATATTTTGTTTAGTAATCTCATCTACATCCTCGTATTGCGACCAATTAAGAAATGCCAGACAATGTTTGCAAACGCTTAGTTTTTGGACGAGTGTTATTTGATTGGTACTTTCAAACATTTGATCAACTAAAAATAGCTCATCGTCTCCGGATGTGACAAAATATCTTAGCCGACGTCCTCTGGTAATGAGCTCTTGTAGTGTTGGACATGAACTGATATGAAACTCAGAGACAATTGGGTTATCATAGATATTGGTTAAACTGTAATCGACGATATACAAAAGAACCCGACTGTTGTTGTACAGCAATGTACCATCGGGATGTATTGTCAGCTCATTGAGCGATTTGAGCTCTAGTCTATCGCTTTTATGAGTGATGATTGGATTTTGAAAAGAGTGGATAAAGATTGGTTTTACCAAAGGCGCTTTCATTTCACTTCGGAGACTTTCAAGCGGTTTAAACTCCAAAAAATCGGTGAGATTCATTATTTTTCTACAATATCAGCGACTTTGCGCTCAATGTTGGTGCGGACTCGAAACTCTACCCTCTGAGATAGCCGACAATCTTCACTTTCCCCATCGATTACGCATCTTCCGCTGCTGCTTAGAGGATGACCTGAAGAAAACCCGATAGCGCTAAAATATTTCATCAGCCACTCTTTTTGATCATCGCTCAGATTGATTTTATCGGAGGTCATGATGTATTCTAGTGTAGCTCTCGTTCGTTCTTGGGAAAGAGTCATGTTTTTAAAATAGGCTTTTTCACGATCACTTTCTCCCTCCCAAATAGAGGATGTATATCCCTCAATCCGAATCTCTTCGATATTATTGATAAATTGTTTGGACATCATGATTTTCAAATAGCGGGTGAAAAATTCATCCAAAATCTCTTTAAATCTTGGTGTCAGAACAGATGACCCGGTAGCAAACAGTATATCAGGCTGTTGAAAGCGGACGGTTAAATCTTTATCGATGACAGCACCCCATTTGTTTAGGTCTTGATCAAACTCTTTTTTGAGGGCATGATTAAGCCCTTGGGTTGTCTCTTTATAGATTTGGGGAACTTTAACACTGTCTTGAACCTTAATCATATAGATAACGGAGATCAGCAAAAAGAGCATCATCAGCGAGGTCATCATATCGCTTAAACTGATCCAGTAATCTTCTTTGCTGTGGTGTTTTTTTCGCGGTAGCAGGGTATTGTTCATACTGTAAACCCGATCATCGTTGTTTGGAAGCCAACGCGACCACTTCTCGCAATTTATCGGTCAGAGGCGTGTAGTCCTGTACAAATTTGTTTGAGAGAGAGGCTAATTGCTGACCCAACCCTTCCAATGATCTTTTAAGAGCAATTTCCAGCTCATTATCGAGAAGAGTGACTTGTTTTTGAACTTCTTCGGTAGCTTCATTCATCCCTTTGACCAAACGTTCCGTCATATCGTCAACTTTTTGTCCGATCAGCGGGAGAGAATCCGATGCGGACTCCAAAAAGTTCACGAGGGATTGAATAAGGCTTTGGAGATGTTCTCTCTGAAACGTTATCTCTTCCAGTGAACGCGCCATCGCCGATACATGCCCTTCGAATTCGGCACTGTTGGAAACGACTACACTGTAATCATGGGCTTGAGATTCCAACATAGCTGTTATGAGGGTCATTGTCTCGATGGATTGGGTCATTTGATTTCTGTAGTTTTCCTGCCAGATGACGGTTTTTTCGACCGCTTGATTCAGCTGTTTAAAGTTATCCCCAAACTGTTCAGTGATTTTGTCGTTGAAATCTTTGATAACATCCTTGAGTGCTTCGATAAATACTTTTGAATTGTTTTCCGCCATGGTTTCAGCAAAATTCCGAAATTCTTGGCGCAATGCGTTGCTTTGTTGGTTTGATTCATTTCTCAATAATGTGATTTGGCTCACAAGGGAAGATTCATCCTGAGCGGTGATCGAGGTGTGCATATTTTTGATACTTTGGAGTATCTCCACCAGCACTTCGGTTTGTTTGGCCTGATAGGTGACGATATCATCGATACTCATTCCCTCAATCTGGGCGGAATCATTGTGCTGCGTTAAATCGAAAATATCCAGAAGTTTGATTATCAAAGCAAACAAAACACCTGTGGCAGATGCCCAAAATGCAGTTTTTATCCCGTTTAGCAGTGTGGGTAAACTCTTATCTACATTATCCGCATTGAAATGGATTAATCCGATAGCGATCCCTACGAATGTAAAAAAAATACCGGTGGTGATTAAAATACTTGGAGCTAATTCTTGAATGGATTTATTTTTTCGGTTCATCACGAAAATGATAAACATCAATGTAATTAAACCGACTCCGAAATAGGCCATATTATTGATCATAATTTTGCTCCGTTTGTGAAAAGAGTATTATATCCTTTGATGTGTTGAAAGAGGGAGGAAAAGGATTGGAGATAATGTCATCCCGCTGGAGGATGACAGACTATTAGCTTATTTGACAATTTTCGCTTTAATTGCCTCTTCTTCTATTAGCGATTTGCGGTATTTGACTGCGACGATATTTTCGGTCTCATTGATAAACCACTCCGCAATATGCTCATGTTCCAGATTATTGAGTTTTTCCATATCCACATGATCCATAGAGATATACAGATGCGAATATCGATGAGGATTTTGCATTTTGAACGTCCATAACAGCCATAATGTAGTAATGACGAGCAAGGCGATGGTAAACGCTTCACGGCTTGAGTATTGCAGTGCGATACCTGCCGCAGCACCGCCGATAAATGTCATAAAATAGGCGAATCCGTTGGCGATACCGAGTGCCGCACCTTTTTGGTGGACTTTGGCATATTTGGAGATCATGGATTGAACCAACGGCTCCATCATATTAAATGCCATGAAAAAGCTCACAACCCCTATAATAAACTCCCATCCTTTGTTCGCAAAGCCCATCAGGGTAAAGGAAAGGATGAATAGGACGATGGAAATCAGAAAGATTTCACGCGGTTTATTATATTTTTCTCCGAAAACGGCAGCAGGCCCCATGGCCAATAGCCCCATAACCATAGCCGGCATAAATGCCTGCCAAAGATCTTTTTTATCCCATAAAAAGCCATATTCGGGTTTGGTCAGAAAGATAGGGATTAGGACGAACGAAACGGTCATGAGCCCTTTTTGCATCCCGTTGGTGATAATCATACTGAGGAGATTCGGGTCTTTTAGGATATCTTTGGTTGTTGTTGCCGAATGGTAGATATGACGGATACGCGGAGGGGTCGGAACGTTGGTAAAGAGGACGATCATCGATAAAATCGACAAAACTCCCGCGATCCAAAACAGTGAAGAGAATCCGAATCCAGCGGCAAGAACCGGTCCCAAAGCCATTGCCGCAGCAAAACTGATCGCAATGGTTCCTCCCATGAGCGCCATCGCATGTCCCCGTTTCTCTTCGGTGACCAAATCACTGATCATAGCAGGGATAACCGCACCGATTGCACCGGCACCCTGTAAAAAACGTCCAATCATAAGCGTGTAGATATCGGTACTTACCGCACAGATGATAGAACCGACCAAGAAAATGACGAGACCGAGTAACAGTGTCGGTTTACGGCCGATTTTATCACTGAGTACACCGAAAGGTACTTGAAAGATCGCTTGCGTCAACGCATAGCCCCCGACAATAACTCCGATGAGAAGCGGGGTAGCGCCTTCGAGACTGAGTGCATAGGCAGAAAGGACCGGAAGAACTAAAAAGAGACCGAAAAAGCGGAGCGACAGAATCGCTGAGAGTGGGAGAACCGTTTTAAACACCGTGCAACCTTAGATACGTTAAAATTTTCAGTATTATATTACACCCTTAGATGAAACATCGGGTAAACACCGATGGATAAAGTCTACTGTAAGGAATGAAATGAAAATCGTCTTGGCAACGTCAAATAAGGGGAAAGTTCGTGAGATCATCGAGCTGCTTCACGATCGGGAAGTTTTTCCGTATACCGATCTGATCGAAGGATTTGAGATCGTTGAAGACGGCGACACGTTCAAAGAAAATGCGCTGATCAAAGCCCGCGCAGTGTATGCCGCGTTGGGTGATCCTGAGGCGATAGTAATGGCAGATGACAGCGGTATCAGTGTGGATGTGCTAGAGGGTGCTCCGGGTATATACAGTGCCCGTTACGCCGGAGAGGGTGCAAATGATCGGGATAATCTTTTAAAACTTGTCGAAGCACTAAAGGAAAAAGGGCTAGATACTACACCTGCTCACTATACGGCGGCAATCGCAGTGGTGTCTCGTGAGGGGGAGAGTTGCGTACACGGATGGATGCATGGAAATGTCATTACCGAGCTGCGCGGCGAAAACGGTTTCGGATACGATCCGATTTTTATCCCTGCCGGGTTTGAACAGACGCTCGGAGAGTTGGGCAACGATGTCAAAAAAGGTCTTTCCCACCGTTCCAAAGCGCTGGAACTGGCAAAAATTTTGATCGATCAGATCAAATCATTGCGTTCTTAAGCCGGTAGTTCCGTAACCATATAAAAGAATATAACCCCTACGATGATTCGGTAAATCGCAAACGGAACGAACGTATGGCGGCTGACAAAACCGACAAACGCTTTGACGGTTGCAAAGGCAAAGATGAATGCGGTAACAAATGCAATGATAAGCATAGTCCAATCATCAACGACGAGTTCGTTACGATGTTTGAACAGATCATAGGCGGTAGCGATAAACATAGTCGGTATTGCTAATAGAAATGAGAACTCCGCAGCACTTTTACGGTTTAATCCCATAAACAATCCGCCAATGAGGGTTGCACCCGAACGGCTGGTTCCTGGAACCATCGAAAAACTTTGGAAAAATCCAATTGTAAATGCTTCTTTGACCGTCAGTTCACTCAAATCTTTTCCTTCATCGATCGCTTTATCACGTCGGAAATACTCGATTATAAGAAAGACGACTCCACCGGCTACAAGCATGATACTGACCGTTTCGACGCCAAAAAGTGCTTTGATGTGTTTATAAAATAAAAAACCGAGTGCTCCGGTCGGAAGAAAGGCGATGGCGATTTTAAACCAGAGTGTTTTGTCCTGCAAAAGTCTTTGTGCATATAAAAAGAGTACGGCTAAAATACTTCCTAACTGAATCGAAACTTCGAATGCTTTGTGTGCGGCGGTTTGCTGTAATCCTAATAACTGAGAAGCTAAAATCAGGTGCCCGGTCGAGGAGATAGGTAAAAATTCGGTTACCCCTTCAAGAGCACCTAAAATTAACGAATCAAACAAAGTCATGTTAACCACTTTCTTTTTGGCGCAATTGTATCATAGGAAAGTGTCTTAAACCTCCCCTAACCTCAACTAGGGTAAAATTCGCGGATTTGTGACACTTTCCATCAAGGAATTTTTTAATGCTACTTTTTACACCCGGACCTACCCCAGTACCTGAGTCGGTACGTATTGCTATGGCAGGTGAAACGCTACACCACCGAACTCCCGAATTTGAGGCAATTTTTGAGCGAACTCGCACATTGTTGTTTGAACTTTTGGGAATGGATGAGGTATTAATGCTTGCTTCATCGGGCACCGGTGCAATGGAAGGGGCTGTGATCAATCTCGCACACTCCAAACTCCTCTCAATTAATTCCGGAAAATTCGGTGAGCGTTTCGGTAAGATTGCCGTGGCTCACGGGATTGCCAACGTTGAGATTAAGCACGAATGGGATACTCCCGCTACCGTTGAGGAAGTCATGGAAGCGCTTCGTGCAAACCCGGATGTGGATGCACTCGCAATTCAAATCTGCGAAAGTGCAGGCGGATTGCGTCACAGTGTCGAAGCGATTGCAGCGGCGGTAAAAGCACACAACCCGTCTATTATGGTCATTGCAGACGGTATCACGGCGGTCGGTGTCGAGAAAATCGACGTAACGAATATCGACTGTTTGATTTCAGGAAGCCAAAAAGCGTTAATGCTTCCTCCGGGGCTCGCGATTATGGGTCTATCGAATGCGGCGATTGAGAAAATCGGAAGCGGCAAAGGGTATTACTTTAACCTCGCAACCGAGATCAAAAATCAGCGTAAAAATACGACGGCATGGACAGCGGCAACGACGATCACGATCGGGTTGGAATCTGTCTTAAACCGCATCAAAGCCGAAGGTGGGCTGGAGAAATTGTATGCGGATACCGCTCGTCGTGCTCGTGCAACCCGCGAAGCGATGAAAGCGATAGGCCTCTCTATCTATCCGACAGCTCCTGCTGACTCGATGACGACGGTAGGGGACGCCGAAGCGAAAAAAATCCGTTCAACCCTTAAAGAATTCGATGTGAATGTGGCCGGCGGGCAAGACCATATCAAAGATTCGATTTTCCGTATCAACCATATGGGGCTTATTGCTCCGTATGAGGCATGTTGGGCAGCTAACAGTGTGGAATTGGCCTTGGCAAAAATGGGTCGACGTGCTTATGACGGAACCGCAAACCGCGTGTTTAATACCGTCTATTTCGGACTCTGATATTATGGTATTTGAACACGAAATTCCGGAAGGTTCCAAGCTCTATTTTGCCGGAGCGGCGAAAACGAAGCGTATTATCGAAACCAAAGCGAGTACTTTGTTGAATGAAGCCGGGTTTGAAGAGATTTTAACTCCGCTGTTTTCGTATCATCAGCATATGAGCGTGTGCGATCAGCGTGAGCTTATCCGTGTCAATGACAGCGAAAACCATCCGATCAGCCTCCGTGCCGATTCGACAATCGATGTAGTGCGCATTGTCAATAAACGTCTCGGCGGAAATACCGAACATAAAAAATGGTTCTATATTCAGCCGGTATACCGCTATCCTGCCGAAGAGCAGTATCAGATCGGTGTTGAGATTATTGATGAGCCGAATCTCTCACACGCACTTACGCAAGCGACACGGATTTTAAATGAATTGGAAATTGCTCCGTTATTGCAAATTTCAAATATCAATATTCCCCGTATCCTTTCTGAGATGTTGGGATTGCATTTAGACGATTTTCGGCATGTCAATATCGAGAAGTTTTTATCGTTGAAAATCGACTGGCTAACACGTTTGGTCTATATGCAGCATGTCCATGAAATCGATGAGGTTGCCGCAATTGTTCCTGAGACGATTAAACCGGAATTGATCAAGATTAAAGAGCTTTGTGTAGGGCTGGAATATCCGAATGTCGTTATAGCTCCCCTTTATTACGCTAAAATGCTCTATTATGATGAGCTCTTTTTCCGCGTAATCGAAGGGAACGAAATGTACGCCATGGGCGGACGTTATAAAAGTGATGAGACCGTTTCGGTCGGATTCGCCATTTACACCGATGCGTTAATCGACGCATTACACACATAAAGGATGGAGTTGTCTGCCTCGAACGAGGCAAGCTTCAGTGCCACAGCGGCAAGCGTAGAGAATGGGATTGCATTCCATTCGCGTGTAAAATAAAAATTACGTAAGGAATTTTAGAAATGAAAGCGGATTTAATCGTAGGGATTCAATGGGGTGATGAAGGAAAAGGTAAAATTGTTGATTTGCTCGCGCAAAAATATGATTGTGTTGCCCGATATCAAGGGGGACACAATGCAGGTCACACCATCGTTGTTGATGGAAAAACGCATGCATTGCACCTAATTCCATCCGGAATTTTAAACCCTAAAGCGATCAATATCATCGGCAACGGTGTTGTTGTCTCCCCCGAAGCACTTATCAAAGAGATGAAGCAGTTTGACAATCTCCTTGGGCGTTTGTTTGTCAGTGAATCGGCACATATGATTTTGACGTTTCATACGTTGATTGATCAAGCCAAAGAGAAACTCCGAGGCGAAAAGGCAATCGGTACAACAGGCCGGGGCATCGGGCCGGCTTATAGTGAAAAAATCGCACGTGCCGGATTCCGCCTTGGTGAATTGCGTGACGTTGAAACATTGACAAGCCGTGTCATGGAATATTTTGTTCAAAACAAAGCGATTTTTGAAGCGTTGGAAATTGCTTTGCCGTCTCGTGAGGAGTTGGTCAAAGAGTTGAACGTATTTGCGGAAGCCTTGGTTCCGTTTTTGGCCAATACGACGAAAATGGCATGGGATTTGATGGATGATGAGAAGAAAATTCTTCTCGAAGGGGCACAGGGGACGATGCTTGACATCGATCACGGGACCTATCCGTATGTTACCAGTTCATCAACAATTTCAGCGGGTGCGTGTACCGGTCTCGGTGTAAATCCGAAAGATATCGGAAAAGTAACGGGGATTGTAAAAGCGTACTGCACCCGTGTCGGTAACGGACCGTTCCCGACGGAAGATCACGGTGAAATCGGCGAGCGTCTCCGTAAGCAGGGACATGAATTCGGTACAACGACCGGACGCCCGCGCCGATGCGGATGGTTTGATGCCGTAGCATGTCGTTATGCGAGCCGCCTCAACGGGTGCGATGATCTTTCTATTATGAAACTGGACGTACTTGACGGTTTTGATGAAGTGAAAGTGTGTGTAGCCTATGAAGTAAACAGCGAAGTGATCGATTATATGCCGCTTGATCTTGAAGGGGTAAAACCGGTCTATAAAACATTCTCTGGCTGGGATAAAACCGAGGGAGTTCGTCGTTTTGAAGATCTTCCGGCTACTGCACAAGAATATCTTCGTGCAATCGAAGAGTTAACACAAACTAAAATTGGTATGATTTCAACATCACCGGATCGAAACGACACGATTACATTATAATCATTATTGAGGAGCCGTTATGGGAAAGTCGCGTTACGAGCCTTTGGTTAAACTCAAAAAAAAGAGTTTAGACAATGCCGAACGTGCCCTTATCGGAGCTAATAATGCCCTCTCATCCGCTTCTGATAAATTAAACCGAGCCTATGAATATCTCTCGCATATGACACTCCCGACGGAAGGTACGGTGAGCGAATTTTCCCAAGCAACCGCTATGATACACGCGCAACATCTAAGTATTGAACAATGTCAGCAAGCGCTAGAGGCTGCACAGCTGAAACAGCAGCAGATGCGGGAACATTTCAAAGCGGCGATGATGGAGTATGAAAAGTTCAAATATCTGGAAGTTCAGGAGATGAATGCCCAAATTAAAATGCTCAAAGATCAAGAGGCAAAAATGCTCGATGAAATAGGAACTATGATCTATAAAAGAGAGGTTTTATGAAATTTATATTGCTGTTTATGCTAGGCATAGTTTGGCTTCAAGGGGCTGAGAGTACAAAATCGTATGAATGTACCAAAATTTTTGAAGATCGTAAAAATGAACTTCTGGTACAGCTGGAGCGTTTGGATGAACAACGCCAATCCCTCGATACCTTGAAAAAAGCAACAGAAGAACTTTTACGTAAAAAAGAGGCATTGGTCCAGGGAAAAGATACGAAAGTCGATCAAAAACTGAATGAAATCAAAACAAGAGAAGCGTCCATTAAAAAAATGCTGGATGAGAACAAGAAAGTGTTGGACGAGATGAAACAGCTCAAAGCCGATAAAGTTTCGCAGGCTTATGCCAAAATGAAACCTGCTGCAGCGGCATTGATCCTCTCTGAAATGTCGGCTGATGATGCGGCTGCGATATTAACAACACTCAATAGTAAAGGCGTAGGCCAGATATTGGCGAAAATGGATCCGAAAAAAGGATCGGACATTACCAATAAACTGCGAAAAGTTCCCGAAGCCATCAAATAGAACGCCAAAGGAATAAAATCCCTTTGGCTACGCTTGCCGCTATGGCACTAAAGCTTGCCTCATACTGAGTCAGATCAGTTCCATATATTTGTATCTCTAAGCGATTTGAGAGGTGTTTTAGAGTAAAATGCAAAAAATTTCACTCCAGGGCTGGCAATGAAGGTTTCACTGACACACGTACCCCACATCGCGACACGAATCGCCGTCGATCTTAGCCGCAGCGGTTTGGTTACTATGACCAAAGGGCTTGAAAGCACTGCTAAAGAGGCCGAAAAAGTGTTGGCTGCCAACATTAAAAAAGAGATCGCTTTGGAAGAAAAAGTCAAAGAGATCGTCAACGCCAACGAAGAACAGATCGATTTTTATCTAGCCGATGAGCGACAACTCTTTTTTATGATCAAAAAGAAATTAGCGCCGGAATACGGAGTCGTCCTTTCGTATGAAGACCGCTACTCAGACATTGCACATCAAATTCTGAATGAATTGTACGAAGAAGATTTGATTAATTACGATGTCAGCGAAAATCGTATCAAAAATATCATTTATGATGCGATCACCGGATCTATCGCCGATTCAAGCGAGATTGAATCCGCAGTATATCAAAAACTTAAAAGCTACAAACGTGATCTTATTCCGGGAACGGATGAGTATGAGATCGTATATGAAAAACTCTATAAAGATGAATTGGTTAGACGGGGGATGGCGTAATGCGTGATGTTTGGATTTATCTCGAAAACGGGACGTATCTAAGTGCCAAAAGTTTCGGTGCAGATACAACAGCCGTAGGCGAAATCGTTTTTAATACCTCTATGAGCGGCTATCAAGAGATTATCACCGATCCTTCGTATGCTGGGCAATTCGTGACGTTTACCATGCCTGAGATCGGAAATGTCGGTGTCAATGAAGAAGATATGGAGAGCTCCAGTGCGCATTGTAAAGGAGTCATTGTCCGTCAATATCAACGTGAATTTTCCAATTTTCGAGGACAAGAAGCATTACACACTTTTTTAGAAAAACACGGAATCATCGGGATTTGTGACATCGATACCCGCTATATTACTAAAATGCTCCGAACTGAAGGGGCAATGATGATGATTGCTTCGACACAAGTGAGTGACAAAGAAGAACTCAAAAAACTGCTTGAAAGTTCGCCTCGTATTGAAGAGATTAACTATATTGAAGAAGTAAGTACGAAAAGTGCCTATATTCATACCAATGGAATTTATGATCCTTTTAATTTCCGTTATAACGATGCTCCGGCACCAAAAGCTAAAATTGCGGCAATCGATTTCGGTGTCAAACGCAATATCTTAAATGAATTGACGGAAGCTGGATTGGAAGTCGAAGTTTTGCCGAACTCATTCAGTGCAGACGAGCTTATCGGCCGTTATGATGCTAAAGAGATCGACGGTGTTTTTCTTTCAAACGGGCCGGGAGATCCATTGGTTCTAAAACGAGAGCAAGATGAGATCAAAAAACTCATTGCACGCAAAATACCGTTGTTCGGGATTTGTTTGGGACATCAGCTTTTAAGTATTGCCCACGGATATGATACCCACAAACTAAAATTCGGTCATCACGGCGGAAACCATCCTGTGAAAAATGTTAAAACTGGAATGGTAGAGATTACGGCACAAAATCATAATTATAATGTTCCTGAATCGGTACGCGAGATTGCTGAAGTAACGCATGTAAATCTTTTCGACAATACGATCGAAGGGCTGCGCTATAACAGTGGACATGTTTTCTCGGTTCAGCATCACCCTGAATCCAGCCCGGGTCCTAAAGAGAGCCGATACATCTTCAACGAATTTCTTCAACTTCTTCAACGCTAACAAAACTCTTTGGGATTCCCAGAGGGTAAATTGACGATAAATTTATCGCTCAGTGTTACTTTTTTACCCCTATTTCTGTAAATAAACTTAAATATCTCGTTAAGTTTTCATATAGCGAAAAACATTTAAAAATTTAAGATTGATTAAAAGCTCGTATTGCTATTATTAGAGTGTCTAATAGCCTACTTTTGTTACAAAAGTGTTAAGGGCATCTTTGATTTCACAGTTTTGCGAAGTCAGAGGTGCCCTAATAGGCTCTTATGCTTTGAATCTTTAAGGAGGTCGTAAATGGAGAATCGTCCATTGGAGTATGATTACACGGTTGCGAAGATGTTTATGCTTACAACGGTGTTACTCGGAATCGTCGGGATGCTTGTCGGCGTTATTTTGGCGTGGGAAATGGCATTTCCTGCAGTCAATACAATTGCGGGATCAGGATTGGCGGAATACACTAACTTCAGCCGTCTTCGTCCGTTGCACACCGATGCAGTAATTTTTGGATTTACCCTTAGCGGTATCTGGGCAACATGGTATTATGTTGGTCAACGTGTATTAAAAGTATCGATGGCTGAATCAAAATTCTTGATGTTCCTCGGTAAATTACATTTTGGACTCTACTTATTAGTAGTTGTTGCAGTTGTAGTTTCATTGTTGTTGGGGATTACAACATCAAAAGAATATGCTGAATTCGAATGGCCTATCGATATCGCAGTTGTTGTGGTTTGGGTTATTTGGGGTATGTCAATATTCGGTTTGATCGGTATCCGCCGTGAAAAATCATTGTATATCTCTATTTGGTATTACATTGCTACTTTCTTGGGTATTGCAATGTTGTATCTATTTAACAATATGGAAATTCCAACGTATTTCGCATCAGGCGGAATCGGTGCATGGTATCACTCTGTTTCAATGTACTCAGGTACAAATGATGCGTTGGTACAATGGTGGTATGGACACAACGCGGTTGCGTTCGGATTCACAGTACCTATCGTTGCGATGATCTATTACTTCCTTCCAAAAGAGTCTGGTCAAGCTGTTTATTCATATAAACTCTCTTTGCTTGCGTTCTGGGGATTGATGTTTGTATACCTTTGGGCCGGCGGACACCACTTGTTGTTCTCTACTGTACCTGACTGGATGCAAACTATGGGTTCTGTATTCTCTGTTGTATTGATTCTCCCATCATGGGGTTCTGCGATCAATATGCTTTTGACCATGAAGGGTGAATGGCAACAAGTTGCTGCAAGTCCATTGATCAAATTCATGATCTTGGCTTCTACATTCTATATGTTCTCAACTCTTGAAGGTCCGATCCAAGCGATCAAATCGGTCAATGCATTGGCTCACTTTACTGACTGGATCGTCGGTCACGTACATGACGGTGTTCTTGGATGGGTTGCATTCATGATCATGGCTGCATTGTTCCATATGGCTCCGCGTGTATTCAAACGTGAGATTTATTCTAAATCATTGATGAATACTCAATTCTGGATTCAAACTCTAGGTGTTGTATTGTATTTCACTTCTATGTGGATTGCCGGTATTACACAAGGTATGATGTGGCGTGC
>NZ_JAQUHV010000015.1 GCF_028681615.1 Sulfuricurvum sp. | reverse complement strand
TGCATTCGGACTTAAAAAAGCTGAAGCCGCCGGATACGATGTGACCAAACTTCAAGCGGCGATTGATTCGATTCTTGAAAAAACTCGCGCCATATAAAGGCGCACAATGTCTCAACAAACCGTTACAGTAATCGATACGTTCGGATTTTTTTTCCGCAGTTTTTACGCACTACCTCCACTCAAAAACAAGCAGGGTTTCCCGACCGGTCTTTTAACCGGATTTATCAACTTTATCGCGTCACTGCATAAAGACCACAGCAGCGATTATCTCATTTTTGCCCTCGATGCCAAAGGACCCAGCTTCCGCGCAGAGATCGATCCGAATTACAAAGCCAACCGCTCTCCCGCTCCTGAAGAGCTGATTATGCAGCTTCCGATCGCAATCGAGTGGATAGACAAAATGGGATATAAGTCCCTTTCCATGAGTGGTTATGAAGCGGATGATATGATCGCTTCGGTGGTTCGTCATGCACGTGCTCAGGGGCATATCGTCCGTGTTGTTTCGCACGATAAAGACCTCTATCAGCTTATCGAAGACGACGTTGTCGTTCTCGTGGATGCGATCAGTAAAAAAGTGATGAACGAACGCCACTGCGATGAAAAATACGGGGTACATCCGAGACAATTCATCGACTATCAAGCCCTTATCGGTGACACTGCCGATAATGTTCCCGGTGTCAAAGGGATCGGGAAAGTGACAGCACAAAAGCTCTTAGTCCAGTTCGGGACATTGGATGAAATGTATCGTCGTCTTGATGAAGTGACACCGCCGCGTATTCGCGGATTGTTGGAGACTTATCGGGATGATGCGTTTCGTTCGCGTGAACTGGTAAGTCTGCGGGATAATGTTTTCGAGTCACTCGATTTCAATGAATTCGCGATGCATTTTGACAATCCTTTTTTACCGATTTACGATGATTTGGTCCATTATGAGATGAATGCGGTTCTACGTACCTTGAAAGCCAAGGCGCTGTTTGAAGAATCACAAGGTGCACCTGCACCGCGCGTAGCGGAAAGTAAATCCCTCGATCTCCTTAAATGTGAAAACACTGAAGGGTGTACGATGTTGATCGACACTGACGAAGCGCTGGAACGTATCATCGCTTTGATCCCGCAGGATGCATTGGTCGCTTTTGATACCGAAACGACGGGACTCGATCCGACCAAAGATCATTTGGTCGGCTTTAGTTTCAGCATCGACGGTAAAACAGGCTATTATGTCCCTTTGGCGCACAGTTATCTCGGAGTAGGGGCACAAGTCGCTCATGAGAGTGCAAAAAAAGCGATCAAAGTGATTTTTGAGCATCGTGTCATAGGACATAATATTAAATTTGACCTCCACTTTGTGACCCGATTTTTAGGGGTTGATCGTTTAACCATCCATGCCGATTCAATGGTGATGGCATGGCTGACCGATTCGGCACGTTCGCTTGCTATGGATAACCTTTCAGCTTCTCTTTTACATCACGAAATGATCCATTTCAAAGATACGGTCAAAAAAGGGGAGAATTTCGCTTCGGTTGCGATCGAGGATGCGTGCAAATATGCGGGAGAAGATGCCTATATCACCTATCGATTGTATGAAGTTCTGCGCGAACAGCTTCTATTAAAAGGGGGACAGGATGCACTGGATGAGGCATTTAACGTCGAATTCCCTTTTACCCTGACATTGCTGGGAATGGAGCGTGAGGGGATTGCGGTCGATACGGCGGTATTAGAGCAGTTTAAAAAAGAGGTAGCAAACGAGATCGCCACATTGACGGAGCAAATCCACAGTGCATGTGGTACGGTATTTAATCTCAACTCAACCAAACAACTCGGCGTTGTCCTTTTTGAGACACTCGGGCTGGCTCACGGCAAGAAAACCAAAACGGGCTACAGTACGGATGAACAGGTTTTGGAAGGGCTTAAAAACGATCATTCCGTCATACCGATGCTGCTTCAATACCGTGAATATCATAAACTCTATTCGACCTATATCGAGCCGTTGATCGCTTTGGCACAAAACGATCCGACATCGCGTATCTATACCTCGTTCGTTCAGACGGGGACGGCGACGGGGCGGCTCAGTTCGAAAAATCCGAATCTCCAAAATATCCCCGTCAAAACGGCTCTTGGGATGCGCATTCGCGAAGCATTCGTCGCACCCAAGGGTAAAAAACTGATCGGGATCGACTACTCTCAGATTGAGCTTCGTCTCCTCGCCCATTTCAGTGAGGATAGTGTGTTGGTTAACGCCTTTAATGAGGGACACGATATCCACATGCAAACGGCAATAGCGTTGTTTGGAGCCGAAGATGCGCAACGTAAGCGTAACATCGCCAAAACGGTCAATTTCGGTCTGTTGTACGGAATGGGACAGAAAAAGCTCTCCGATACTCTTGGGATAACGACCAAAGAGGCAAAAGAGATCATCGAACGCTATTTCGAGACCTTCCCGAGTGTCAAAGGATATTTCAGCGGCATCGTCGAGCAGGCCAAAGAGATGGGGTACGTTGAGACGCTGCTCCACCGTCGTCGCTATTTTGACTTTGCATCCGCCACTCCGATGCTTAAAGCAGCATACGAGCGCGAATCGGTCAACACGGTATTTCAAGGTTCCGCGTCCGATCTCATCAAACTTTCGATGAATAAAATCGATGCCATGATCCGAACCGAAGGGATGAGAGCAAAAATGCTCCTTCAAATCCACGATGAACTGATTTTTGAGGTGGATGAGGATGTTGCAGAGATTTATGCGAGCCGTTTTGTCGAGGTGATGGAGCATATTTTAGAACTGCGTGTTCCATTGAAAACGTCGATGCATATCGGGAATCACTGGGGTGAGTTGAAGTAAATAGAAGTATTTCATGTTTTGTCTGGATATTATTTTCTTATAATTGTGTTATTATGTTGCAAATAAATTTAAAACATTGTACAGGAAATTTTGTATGCATATCAAACAAAAATTGATTATTATCAATATAGGCGCGTTAATAGGTATGTTATTGGTGGTTGCCATTGCGATGGTTGGTTATGGTTCGGTTTTAGACGAAACAATTGAAAGCTCACAAATCACTTTAAAACAAATCGATAAAGCACGCTCCATACAAGTAGCTTTTAAAAAACAGGTTCAAGAATGGAAAAATATTCTTCTCCGTGGTGAAAATCCGGAAAAATATGAAAAATATTTTAAAAATTTTGTGAATCAAGAAGAAAAAATTGATAAAGAGTTGGAAGAACTCAAAGTAATTACGGATAATCCAAAAATCGTTGCGATGATTGATGATTTTAGCGCATCACATAAAATATTGGGGCAGAAATATCGTCAAGGATTGATAGCATTTAATAGTGCTTCCTCAGAAAAATACAAAGTCGGTGATAAAGCTGTAGACGGAATTGATCGTGGTCCGACGGACAAATTGGATGCTTTAGTCGATGTGTATCAAAAAGAATATACTCGGATGAATGATACGATTAAACTCGAAGCGTCCAATGTGAAAACTCTTATTTGGGTGGCAGCTTTACTGATTATCGGAATCTTGAGCGGCGGTATTTTTATGCTCACAAAATCGATAGTTGCATCGGTTAAAATTGCTGAAAAAGGATGTGAGGACATCGTACGGACAAAGGAACTTAACAAACCTATTCCGATTGTCAACAATGATGAGATAGGGCATGTGATCGGACATGTTAATAAATTAATTGGCGAAATGGCGAGTGCGATTATATCATCCAAAAAATTAGCAAGTGAAAATGCACAGATTGCTTTTGATCTAACCGATACATCGACATTGATCAGTTCCAATACGGATGAAATTACATCGATTATTACACGTACAAACGCTTCGTCTCAAGAGGTTTCTCTTCTTCTTGAATCAAATCAACACCAATCCAAAAAAACGGGTGAGAGTATCAAGCATGCGAATGAGGAAGCGAAAGGTGCTGCTCATGAAGTGCTGAACGTGTCTCAATCCCTGCAAACCGCAGTGCAAGATCAGCATGAACTCTCTTCACGGCTGGAACGTCTTTCATCGGAAGCAGAGCAAATCAAATCGGTATTAACCGTTATCTCAGATATCGCTGACCAAACGAATCTGCTTGCGCTCAATGCAGCGATTGAAGCGGCACGGGCAGGAGAACATGGACGTGGATTTGCTGTTGTTGCTGATGAAGTCAGAAAACTGGCGGAACGAACACAAAAAAGTCTTTCGGAGAGTGGTGCTACGGTCGCTATTATTGTTCAATCGGTTACAGAAAGTACTGAGATGATGTCGAAAAATGCAGATTATATGGAAGAACTCGGTAAGAAATCGCTTCAAGTTGAAGAGACAATGCGTAATGTTATAGAGGTGATGGAAAATTCGGTACGAATGGCTCAAGATACGGCTGAATCTGCAAAAATCGGGGCAGAAAAAACAAAAATGACGATTGAAAATCTTGCACATATCGAAGAGTGTGCCAAACGGAATAACTCTGGTACCGAAAGATTGCTAGATCAAGCAAAAACGCTGGCATCCATCTCACATAATCTTTTAGGTGACTTAGAATCTTTTCGATCATAACTTTCTAAATTAGTTACAGAACTGTTTTGTTACGACATAATTTTTTTTAGAGAGTGAACTATAGTACTCATTGTGGTGAGTTGAAGTAATCATTATCTGGGTAGGAGTGAGAGTGTGATTATCTATATCCACGGTTTTGGGAGTCATGGAAACGGATCAAAAGCGAAAGCGCTGCGCGGATATTGCCAGGAACATGCTATACGCTTTATTGCACCCTCTCTCTCGACAGTTCCCGATTTGGCCATTACGACGTTGGAAGAGCTGATTGAATCGTTTCAACCGCTCGAAGAAGTCTGTCTTGTCGGATCTTCGTTGGGTGGATATTATGCGATGTTTCTCTCCCAAAAGTATAATCTCCCCTGTGTTCTCATCAATCCTGCGATACATCCGTATATTACACTCGAACGTTCATTAGGGTTTCCGTCGAATTTTTACGATCAAAGCAGCTATGAATGGAATAAAACCCATCTGGAGATGCTGAAGCGTCTTGAAATGTGCGAACCGTTGAAAAACAAATCTCTTTTATTGCTACAAACGGGAGATGAGCTTCTCGATTATACAGAGGCACTCAGTAAGCTGCCGGATGCCGAAACGATTGTAGAAGAGGGTGGAAATCATGGATTTGAAGGATTTGAGCATTATTTTGAGAACATTATAGAGTTTTTTGGAATTGCGATAAAATGAACAACAAAGTATTCAAAAATAGGAGATAAAAGTGGTCGAAAAAATATTAGCCAATCTCGAAAAATCATCCTGTGCGGTAGACAATACATTTTTGCAGGCAGTCAGCGAAGTTCTCCACTCTTTGACTCCGATTGTTGAAAGCGATCCCCGTTATGAGATGAACGGTATCGTAGAACGTTTGGTGACACCCGACCGCATTATTCAGTTTAAAGTGCAATGGTTGGATGATCAAAACCGGGTGAATATCAACAACGGATATCGTATCCAGTTTAATAATTCGCTCGGGCCTTATAAAGGGGGATTACGTTTCCATCCCAGTGTCACGACCGGAGTACTGAAATTTTTAGCGTTTGAGCAGATTTTCAAAAACTCTTTGACGGGTTTACCGATTGGAGGAGCCAAGGGGGGAAGCGATTTCGATCCCAAAGGGAAAAGCGACTTCGAGATTATGAAGTTTTGCCGCGCGTTTATGCGTGAATTGCATCAATATATCGGAGCGCGTACCGATGTACCTGCCGGAGATATCGGTGTCGGGTCCAAAGAGATCGGATTCTTGTTCGGTGAATACAAACGGATCAGCCGTAATTATGACGGTGTCCTCAGCGGAAAGCCCTATGCGTTCGGAGGATCGTTAATGCGCCCTCAGGCAACAGGATACGGAGTTGTCTATTTTGCCCAAGAGATGCTGAAAGAGGAACTTCAGGAAACGTTGGATTCCCAAGTGTGCTGTGTCAGCGGAGCGGGAAACGTTGCATTGCATACGATTGAAAAATTACAGTTTTTTGGTGCTAAAGTGATCACGTGCAGTGACAGTGAAGGGACGATTTATGATCCTGACGGGATCAAACTCGAATTGCTTAAAAGTATCAAGGGGGATGAGAAACGCCAATCTCTAAAACTCTATAAAGCAAAAGTCCCCACTTCCGTGTATACACAAAAAGATGACTATCCGGAGGGTGCACATCCGGTGTGGAGTTATCCGTGCTTCGCGGCATTCCCGTGTGCAACGCAAAACGAACTGACCAAGGCGGATGCGCAATCCCTGATCCGAAACGGATGCATTGCCGTGGTTGAGGGTGCCAATATGCCGACGACTCCGGATGCGATTGACCTTTTGCAGGAGGAGGGGATTTTGTTCGCTCCGGGCAAAGCATCTAATGCCGGAGGGGTCGCCGTTAGCGAGTTTGAGATGTCTCAAAACGCTTCGATGGAAAAATGGGATTATGATAAAGTGGATCGCAAACTCGATGAACTGATGCGACAGATTTATAAACGGATTGCATTGACTGCAAAAGAATACGGCAGGGAACGCAATTTTGTCGATGGGGCAAATATTGCTGCTTTTAAGCGAGTAGCGGAGGCAATGATTTTGGAAGGAGTGTAGAAAAAATACTCCTTTAACCTCGTTAAATAGGCATTTTAATAACTTTTTATCTTCATAACTATCTAAATCAATAAAAACTTCTTTTTAGGACGTAAAGTACGGTGCTTTGTGGGCTTCGTAGGTTTTCGTTTACGCAACTTAATGTGCTGTTTTTGTCACGTTGTTGTCACGGAAAAGAGTTATGGAAGAACAATTATATAATCTCGCTTTTGAGCGATCTGCTTTATCTTCGTTTATTTTTTCTCCTGAGTTGTTTGGTGATGTCATTGATACTCTGAAACCGCACCATTTTTATCTTAATGCACATCAAAACATTTATGAGACGATGCAATATCTGTATCGAAGTGATAAACCGATCGATGAGTCTTTTATTCGGGATGAATTGGTGAATAAGAAGAAGTTTGATGAGAAGGTGATGGTAGAGATCCTCATAACTACCCCTATCAACAATCTCAGCCCCTATATAGCCAAGATTAAAGAGTTATATACGATCCGGGAACTGTTACGGTTAACAACTCTCATAAAACAGCAAGTAGTTGAAGAAAATAAAACTTCGGATCAAATCATTGCGGAGGTGGCGCGCTATATCGATATCTTGGAGATGTCAGATCAGTCACGGGCAAAGTCATTTAGTCAGCTCAAAAGAGAGTATCTGTTAAATCCTCCCGCTCCGATTTATCCTACCGGAGTGAGCTTTATCGATGAAGCGCTTAACGGCGGTTTTGAGATGGGGCAGCTGATCCTCGTATCCGGAGATCCTGAAGCCGGAAAAACAATCCTCACGATGCAGATCCTGAAAAACATTACGAAGATGAACCCTGCGGTGCTGTTTGCGTTTGAGTTTACGACCGATTCGCTTGTAAAGCTACAGATGCGGGTAGAGAGCGAAGCGTATGAGAATGTTAACCTGCAAATTATCGATGACGGATATGACATCGTAGATTTGGAACGTGAGATCAAGATATGGGCAAAGCGCGGGGCACGGTTTTTTGTAATCGATTCTCAGATGCGGATCGAGAACGCAGCCAATAACGGAACGATGGAAGATCGAGAATCGGAGAAGTTTAGCCGGCTGGCTAAGCTAGCACATAAACTCAATATTGATATCTTGCTAATTATCCAAAACTCGAAAGCGGATGCCGCTGCGTCGGTGATCTCTCCGATGGGGACAAAAAAAGGGGCGCACGAAGCCTCGATCATCATCCATCTCAAACGTCTCAAGGACGATCCGGAGAACGGTAAGAAAGAGATGCGTGAGATCATCTTTTCCAAAAATAAGCAGACAGGGCAACACTTCAAAGGTGAGGTGAATTTTAACCCGTATACGTTGATGTTTACCCGTCCATACGGAGCGGGCGGAACTGAGACTAAATACACCGGTCATATTCCGGTAGAGCATCAAGATGCAGGTGGAAAAACAACGGGGCAGAGTTCGATGAGTTTAATCGGAGAGCAGCTGAGTGAAATTGCCGGAGAGGGCAAGATCGATATGGCGCAATTATAAGGAGATTGTAATGGAAGATATTGCAATGGGGATTGTATCCATAGCGGTGCTGTGGTTTTTTATGCATCATGCAGAGACGAAGCGGCGTTATGGGGAGAACCCGTCAGGGGCAAAGTATAAGAAGGGTAAATCATGAAAAAAGAACCCCAAATACAACATCCGAAGGTAGTAGCCCGCTATAAAGACTATGAGATTACCAAGAGTGAAACTCTCGGAATGTATTATGGATTTCAGGGTAGTCAGCATATCGGACACAATGAACAGCTGAGCCAGGTGATCAGTATTATTTCTCTCCGAGAAGGGGAGGGGTTTGATATCAATAAGGTTGAAATATGCTGAAACTTTGGCTTATTGATTTTATGTGTTCTAATCCACATGGTAAAGAGCTCCCTGTTGTATTGCAATCTGATAGAGAGCCAACTAGAGTAGAGGGTGAGTGTGCCGTATATTCAGCTGAATACCGTTTTGCACCAATCTATATCGAATCGATCACCGAAACATCCGAGAGCGAGATGCGAGGGAAACAATATTATTTAGTGGGAGCGAAGTAATGGGAGATAAACAAGAGGATGAAACGTCATGCCCTTATGGGTTGGATAGTACCTCAGAACGGATGAATCAATCTAATGACGAATTAAATGAAATAATGAGTGATGCACACATAACTGGAATAGTGAACTTTATCAAAAGCAAGTCATTTAAAAAAGATGATAAAGGGAAATTACGCTACGGATTGATCCCGCCATTGGCAGAGCGTGAGATGGTAGATGTACTCACATTTGGAGCACAAAAGTACAGTGTAGATAACTGGCGGAATGTAGATGATCTAAGCCGATACGTTGATGCGGCACTCCGTCATATCTCAGCGTATCGGATGGGACAGTGGAGTGATGAAGAGACGGGATTGCATCATCTCGCTCATGCGATGTGCTGTTTGAGTTTTATTGTAGATATTGAGATAGGTGCTCTGATGCATCGGGATGATCCTATCGTTGGAAAAGAGCAAATTATAAGTCTTTGCGATGGATGTGCTTATGCCGGTATTACTCATGAGGGATGTTTTGAATGCGTCGAAAGAAGCCATTTTAAAAAGCTGGAGGAAGGGCTATGAACAACCAACCGACTCCTAAATTTCAATTTTCAAACGTAGTGGTAGTGGATGAGAAGCTGATCGGGTGTATCGTCAAGACGTGGGGGGCTTCGATAAATCGAGGAGTTCACTATGAGGTGTATGTTCGTTCTTACAATCGAATCGAAGAGTACGACGAAAAAGATATTAAGCATTTTATTTATGACAAAGAGTTAGAGGAAGAGGAATGAAAACTGATACCGACTGGAACATCACCATCAAACCCAATGGGAAGATACTAGCTCTCAGTGTAGATTATGTCGGAGAGATTCCGAACGTCAAAGCCTATACAGCATTACTTGATGCACTAGGCAAGTGGGCGAAGAAAAACAGTGCTAAAGAGTTGCGGGTGATGGGCATCCCAAAAATGATGAGTGTAGGGTGAAGGAGAGACTATGACTGAAATCCAACGAACCATTATTCTTGTCAGTTTGATCGGTACAGTATTATCGACCTATGAAGAAGATGAGTTGAGCGAGTCTACCCGTGAGCTTAAAAATACCTGCATACGGTTTTCAAATAAGCAATCAGGTGTTGAGATGGTATTGGTGCGCGGCAAGTTCGGGAGACGGGGTTTAGCACCGGAAGTCACTAACCAAAAACGGCATGATCAATACATCGAAACGATGAAGATCGGTAATGCTATATGGCAAAAAGCGCTGGACAAATACGGGAAAGGATCTATACATTTTGATGCAGTGACTTATGTGCATGCTATCTACAGTTTTGCGCCTGATCTGCTCCATAAACATGCCCGTATCTCTAAAGAAAAGATCGATGCCTATATGGCCGGTTGGATTGACGGAAAGCAATCCAGCCGTAATAACGGGGCATGGATAGGGGGATATCTCACGGAGCTACTCGCTGCGGAGATGGGGATGAAGATCAACGGGCGGTTGCGTGCGCTGAAACAAAAGGTCGAGATGGAAAGGGGGGTAGCGTGATGGGAAAAAAAACTGATTTTTTTGAACTTCCCGTGGGGGATCAGCATCATCGAGAGTGCATCGAGATCGAGTATAGCGATGAGTATCGTCAAGGATTTGAGGAGGGAGTGGAGAGTTTTCGTCCGAAGTTTGAGGAGTTTAAGAAGTCCTTGCAGGAACATCATGATGAGAAGCTCAAGGAGTTTCAAAAAGATACAACATGTCATACCTGTGCTCATTATGAAGATGATACCTGTATTCATACCGATACGGAAGATTTTTATACATGCCGGTATATTCAATATAGCGGATGCGGTTTGCATCAACTAAAGGAGTCCTGATGTGGGATACGTATGAAGAGTATTGCTCATTTATGGAATCTAAAGGGTGTGAACCGCTGAGCGAAGAGATATTTAATCGAGACTACCGTCGGAAGAGCGAGGAAGAAAAAAAGGCTGAAGAACTCAATAATGCTCTCTTTGTTTCCCGTAAAAAAGAGAGTTTCCGAAATGTGGAACCGACGTTATCGAATCATGAGGCTCCAAGGGCTACGGCTCCTCTCAAAGTAAATTTGATGGATATTCCAAAAACAAACCATATTCCCGAAGTCGGTAAAAAGGTATCAATGCCAAAAAAGCCCACACCATCACGCGAATCAAAAGAGATAAGCCGCCGTCCCAATGCGGTCAAAAAAACCTCTCTAAAGGGGATGAGCAAGGAAGAGCGCAGAGTGCATCGGAACAAGCTCTCACGCGAGCGCAGAGAACGGGACAAGAAGAACGGGGAGCTGAAACCGCTGAGCGAGGAGAGGATCATCAAACAGCGGGGGTATGCCAAGAGCCATTACGAGAAAAACAAAACGGATCGGCTGGAAAAGTTACGGATCAAGCGGGAGAGTATGAGTCCGGAAGAGAAGAAAAAGCAGCAGGATTATATGCGGGATTATCGGGAGAAGAATCGGGAACGGGTGAATGCGAATGCGAGGCAGTGGAAGAAGAACAAACGCAACCTGACTCCTCAAAACAATACGTCTATCTCTCCCGATCAGAGCTTATCGGCATGATTGAGAGGGCTTATCGACGTGGATATGATGATGCTTTATTCATTTCTTTTTAGTAAAGAAACGAACCAAAGAAAAGCGTCCCAAACGCAAAACGCGACGTGCGACTGCGGCGGAGCCTTCGCGCACTACTCAATCGGTGTGCGTTTGGGACTGGGAGTTTAGATTGATTAATTTCGCTTAGGGCGAAATGGGGGGCATAAAGTGATTTATAAAGATGGGAGAATAATTCCAAGCAAAGAGATACAGCAGCGTGCAGACGCGATTTTTTTAAAGATACTTCTTAAATATCGGCATAAGAAGCTCAAAACAAAACTAAAGAAAAAGCGATGAATCAGCATAACATCATCAAGCAGGTGCTTGCGGAGCAGGAACTGGCGCGCCGTAATCTCGAATATTATATGCGCTATATCTTTAAATATCACTATCAGCGGCCTCTGAAAATCAACTGGCATCAAGGGTTTATCTCTGAGATTATGATGGCGGCGTTTGCCGGGGAGCTTCCCCGATTTTCGATACAGATCGCACCCTCTACCGGAAAGACGGAAGAGACAGTACGGCAAGGTTTCTCATGGGCGTTGGGGCAGAACCCCCGAAAGAAGTATGCATATACGACTTACGGAGGTGATCTCTCTACGATGGTCAGTATCCAAACGCGTAGCATCGTCGATAGTAAGCCCTATGCGGGGCTGTTTCCCGATACTAAGCTCTCCAAGGTCAAGAATAAAAACGATGACTGGGAGACAACCGTTGAGGGGGGAATGGCATCGACCTCTACGGGAGGGGCAATGACGGGGACGCACTATGACGGGATCATGATGGATGATCCGCTCAAGGCTATCGATGCGGACAGTATCGCAAAGCATAAAGAGGCTATCGATTTTTATACGGGGACAATCCTTACCCGTTTACGGGATAAAGAGCATGGGTTTATCGGGCTGATTATGCAGCGTCTCCATGTCCATGATCTCGTCGGATATCTGATGGAATCGGAAGAGCGGGACGATTGGGAGTTTTTTACGCTTCGCGGAACTGAGGGGACGACTACGTTTTACGATTTCGGTAATTTTCACTATGAGCGTCCTGCTGGAGAAGCGTTGTTCGAGGCGCATGAGAACACTGCTCAGCTGGAGAAAATGGAACGCTCTATGGGTAAGACGAAATACGATACCCAGTATCAGCAGAACCCTGAACCCAAAGAGGCGGGGTTTGTTCTCAAAGAGTGGTTTAGCGAGATCGGGGAGTTCGATATACCGCAGCAGAATCTATACATCAAGATCGACCCTGCGATGTCTACGAAACAAAGCGCCGATAACCGCGCTATCGATGTGATCGGGTACAGTATCGATAATAGTGCAATAGAGCTGAAGGTGATGATGGATTGTTGGTTCGGGACGTGGGGGCTGGATGAGTTTATCGATTATATCATCATGGCGATGATGCGTTATCCGGATGCGACGGTATTGCTCGAATCAAGCGGGGGAGGGTTGCTCGTAGATCAGCAACTCAAAAAAGAGATACTGCGGCGCAATGCGGTACTCAAAGAGGAACGGCGTGATCTGATCAAAAATCGGATCATCGTCTATTCCCCCAGTAACAAGATATCGAAAAATCAGAAGATCAGCGCGGGGATCATCGAGTTGGAGACGGGGCGGTTCAAGTTTCGGCGCGGGGCAAACGGGGTAGAGCAGATGAAGAGTGAGTATCTGCGGTTTGATCCGAATAAAGAGAGTAACCGTGATGACTGTATCGATGCGGCGCACAGCGGTGAGGAACATTGTCATCCGAAGAAGATAGGCTCAGTTAAGAAAGAACAGACGATAGGTAACAGGTATAAAAAGAAGAGCGGTAGCGGGAAATGGAGGTTTTAGATGGCGTATGCTCCTGAGTTTATCGAAAAAGTCGGGATCTATTTCGAGACGCATGATGACAGTGCAAAAGAGGTAGCGGAGACTCATGGGGTTTCGCGCTCGATTATGTACGGGTGGATCGAGAAATACGGGTGGATACAGAACAAGTACCAAGGGGTTCGCAGATCCGCCGGCGGATTGATCGATGAGGCTGCGATGAGGGCGGTTCGTGAGGGGGCTGTGGATGCGGTCGTGGGTGAGGTGATGGAAGCGGATGCTCATACGGGGCATGTGGATAAAGATCGGGCGAAAAAGATCGCCGGCGGGTTGATCCGCGAAGTGCTCACCCTCGATCAGCTCAATCTCGATGCGTCTCAAGCCCTCGCCAATGCACGGGAGATTGCGATCACCAGTACCAAGCTGAATGATCAGCGGATATGGCTCGATTGTGTCAAGACGGGGAAAGAGATCATCTTCGGGAAGAATCCGGACATGGTGTTCCTCGGGGATTTTTCCAAGATCACCGATGTCGATATCGCCAATATGTCCCAAGAGGAACTATTGCGGCTGGCCAAGATGCATGAGGATAAAAAGGAGGGGTAGGGTATGGCAAGCGGACGTAAAAAAGGGCAAAGCTATCGGAAAGAGAAGTTTAAAGAGTTTAAACGTATCAAGTGTCCTGAGTGGACGATTAATGAGGTTTTGCTGCAAGACGTGGCTCATGCCGCTGCCAGTATCGGGGTTTGTCAGAGTCGTCTCGTAGAAGTCGCATTGAAAAAAATATTGATGGAACCGTCGCAGTTAGTCAACAAAAACCTAAAAATAGAAAAATTATTCACAAAAACCTAATTACCCCCGCTATTTTATAAAATTTAACTCCCGTACAATTTGGAAAATGTTGTATTGGAGGCCTCATGCCACAACCTACTGATCCACAATCTACGGATAACCAAAATACACCGGAGAGTGCTGTCGATCCTAAAGAGGCGTTGACACTCAAGAAAGCACAGATACAGATCCTCGAAGCGGAACTGAGCGATGTCGATGCGAAACTCGATGCGGAGTTTTTGGACAAAATCCCAAGTATGCTTACCGAAGATGAGATGGACATGCGGCTCGATGATGATATCCGAGCGTTTGTTTCTATGATCGAAGATAAGCGCGAAGCGTTTTACCGCGAAAAGCTCACCGATCTCAAAGGGCGTATCGACGGTATGAAGTCGGAAGTCTCCCATGAAGAGGAGATGAATACTATCGAAGATGCCAAAAAAGAGTTTCTCGAAGCTCACCCTGAGTGTGATTTTGCCGCATTGAGTGATTTTGTCAAGAACGATGTCACCCCGCGTCAGAAAGAGGAGCTGTACTCTGCCGCTACCTATCTCGATATGCTGGAAATGGCCTACTCGATGTTCACGAAAAAAAAGCCCTCCGTAAAAAAAGAGGAACCTGCTCAAGAGACAAACCTCCCCCCTGATTTTAACGATGCTCCATCCTCGGCTGTAGTAGGCGACCCAACACCGGTAGTGAAAGATAAAGAGTATCTTGCACGAATCGGTGTACGGTCATAGGGGGTAGTTATGGACATGTTATCTGTTAAAACAGTTCCACAACGTGATGAATGGGAAATCCGAAATGACTGTGACACGCTGATGCGTGCCAAAGAGATTATTGAGGATGAGGAGCGTTTAAAGGCAGCTCAAGAGTATTTCACAAAACAAAAAGAGACACTTGAAGAGCTTAGTAAATCTGATTTTCTAAAGAAAATCGGGTTTAGATAAAAACAATACAAGGAGCATTTTATGCCATTAGCGAGTGATTTTGTACTTACTGATCCAATGGAGCGTCAAGCCCATGGTCGTGAGATTACCGTAAATTATACGGAACAGTCGATGTTTAACCCATTTATGGGTACATCTAATGATGCTCTTATTAAGACTCAACTTGTCGATGACGGTACAAATGCTGGAACCGTTACCATGCATATGCGTGGATTAGTTCGTGGCCAAGGGGTAGAGGGTAATACTGATTTTGATGCTAATATGGATAGCTTGGAATATCTTAGCCAAGATATCCCTTATGAGCTTTTTGGTAATGCTATTCCATCTAAAGATCGTCGTATTGAGAGCCGAACTGCTGCTGATAACTTTCGCGGTGATGCAAAGGACGGGTTATCGGACTGGGCTCGTGATACCAGTGATCGTATTATTGTTAGTCGCTTGAGCCAAGACTGTACCAATGTTGTTGCATGTAATGCTGCTACCGGGTATGACGCTGCTAATGTTACCAGCGGTATTGTAGCTGGAGATATTTTTAATACTCAAGCGATTGATGAAGCAAAAAAACGGGCTACTCTCGGTATCGATGGCGCAGGTAACCGCCATCCTCGTATCCGCCCATACCGTCTTAAAGTTTCGGATAATAATGGTATCCCTGTTTATGAAACCTTTTATGTAATGATCATTGGGGAGACTTCAGCGCAAGCACTACGGGAAGATCCAATTTGGCGTGAAGAGCAAAAGTATGCAGCAGATCGCGGTATTACAAATAACTTCTTTACTGGTCAGCTCGGTATCCATAATGGGGTTATCCTGACAAACGGTGGTGCATGGACAGAAGAGTATGCCGGTATTATGAACTCAGGTATCGGTGCTTATCGTGGTGCAAGCTCTATGGATGGATATGCTGGTGCAGCAGCTCTAAAAACTGAAGTCAATCTGTTCTTAGGTGCTACCGCAGGGATGTTACCTATGGATGAAGGGTTTAACTACTACGAAGAGCCATACGACATGAAGCGTAAAATGAAGATTGCAGTTGATCGTGGGTGGGCTTTCCAAAAAACTCGATATTTTGGTAAAACAGATGCACAGAAAAAATTGGTATGGCATGGAAAAGATTACGGTGTAATCGCAGTCGTGTCGGCAATGTCATAAGGAGTAATTATGAAACAAACAGAACGCAAAAATCAAGGGACAATGATTGTCCCACTCAGTAATGGGAATGTAGGGGATAGCAGTGTTGTAATTGCTATACTCCCTATCGGAACTCGTATTAAAAATGTCAATGTTACCGTTGATGAAGCATTCACTAATGCTGATAATACTATTACTGTAGGTGTTTCAGGAGCTGCTTCTAAGTTCCAAAATGCTTTTGCGCTCAATGCAGTTGCTGGTAACAATGCTACACGTCAACATACTATTACCGGTACAACAACTGAAATCATTATGAGTGTTGCCGGAACTGCGTCTACTACCGGTGTAGCCAATGTAACAATCGACTACGTACTTCCTACTGAATACAGCGTGGAGTATTGATATGAAAATTGTCCTCGCCGGTGTTATTGCAGTACGCTATACCGGCGTACAAGTTAAAAAACTATGGGAAGTTGGCGGGCGTAATGTGCCAATGCTCAATAATGGTGATATTGTTGTTGTCGCTGAGTCAGTAGGACTAAGTTTATGCCGAAGTCGTTTTTTTGAACCTACATCTATTTCTATGAGCGGTGATGAGAACCCGAATGGTGATGAAGTAGTAGTAGCTCCTGAAGCTCAAACTGAAGCAAAAGCTCAAGCGGAAGCAGAGGCTAAAGCGGCTGAAGAAGCAAAAGCTCAGGCGGAAGCAGAAGCAAAAGCTCAGGCGGAAGCAGAGGCAAAAGCTCAGGCGGAAGCAGAGGCGAAAGTTCAAGCGGAAGCAGAGGCAAAAGCTCAAGCGGAAGCAGAGGCTAAAGCGGCTGAAGAAGCAAAAGCTCAGGCGGAAGCAGAGGCGAAAGTTCAAGCGGAAGCAGAGGCAAAAGCTCAGGCGGAAGCAGAGGCAAAAGCTCAGGCGGAAGCAGAGGCGAAAGTTCAAGCGGAAGCAGAGGCAAAAACAGCCGAAGAAGCAAAAGCTCAAGCGGAAGCAGAGGCAAAAGTAGCTGAAGAAGCAAAAGCTCAAGCGGAAAATCCACCAAAACAAAAGCTTATTAAAGGTCAATGATGAATGCCGCTGTGCTGATAGGGATGATGCGCTCACGTTTACGTGATGAAGCAAAAGAGGGGTGGAGTGATCAAGAACTGATCGACTCTATCAATTTTGCCCTGTCCGCCATCGCGCATCGATTATTGCCATGGAAATCACGGTATACCTTTACTGCTCAAATCGGTATCGATACCTATCCGCTTCCGGTTGATTTTATGGCTCCTATCGCTCTGATTTATGATGGGGTCATGATCCCTGTCAAAGGGAACCAATGGGCTCTCTCCAATGATGGGAATGATCAAATCGCTTTTCTTAACGGGACTGCGTTGATATTAACCCAAGTTCCCGATCAAGAGGTAGAGGTATCACTAAATTATCATGCTCTCATTCAGATTGCAGATATCTCCGATGAGCTCTATATCTTTCCTGAAATCGTTGATACTGTTTTGTTTTATGCTCTATCACTGGCCATACAAAAAGAGCCGCATGAACAGAGCTTAGCACAAAGCAAATATTACATGAGTCTGTATGAATCACGATGCAAAGACGTATCTGCTGTTGAAGCAAAACGCCGGAGCGGCATAACATTAAAATCAACCTATCAAAAGGTATAAGTATGTCATTTATACAAGAAATATTAGATGATATTAATACGATCAGTGATGGTATAAATACAAATGCATTGGTAGAAGGGGCTCGCGGATCGGTTACAAACGGTCTCAAAGCATTTATGATTACCCCGAAAGAAAAGGCATCTATCCAAGCTAATTTTGAGATGCAGTTTACCGGGGGAATCATCAGTAAAATAGTCGATACGGTGATGCAGGGGCGTATTACCGAGATCGATATCGAGATCAAAGAGAAAGAACTTGAGCTCAAAGATAAAGAGATTCAACTCCAAAACGCACAGCTCAATCTTGCTCTAAAAGAAATTGCTCTTAGAACTGCACAAATCGATGTGATGAATCGCGAAATAGCACTCAAAGAGTCGCAAAGTACGGCTCAAATATCGCAGATGAATGCGGAAACGGCACTTAAAAGTGCTCAGAAACTGCTTGTCGATCAGCAGAAGCTAACGGAAACGAATACGACGGTAAAAGTGGGTAATGAAGCGCAGCTTCTCTCCTCTAATAAAGCTCTTGTCGATGCCCAAGTTGTTACTGAAGGCAAACGAAAACTGGATGTTATGGCCGGAATCAATATCAAAAATGAGCAAGCGCTCTCTACCCGTCAAAGTGCCAAATTTGAAGAGACGCGTCGGTTTGTACTCATCGGGAGCACTCAACAAAACGGGCAGATTCAAAAATCGAAAGAGGAGAATGCGACACTCAATGCGCTGGCACTGGATGCTAATTTCGGAATTACCGATACACACCTGACCCGTGTTAGATCTGCACTCGACGGTATTACACTGACACCGATAAGCTATACGGAAGAGCTGACCAGTGCAGTGGGGGTAGTCGATGCCGGAACGTGATGCATACTTAAAATCGATTAATGACATTATCGAAGCGGAGCGTGGCTCTACACTGCATGAAGATCAGCTGTTGATCGAATCAGGGATGGACAGTTTCAGCTATGCGGTATTTTGGTTATCGCTTTCGGATATGGGGATGAATCTAAATGATGAGTGGATCGATACGCTCGATTATGAGACACTCACAGTATCAATTATTATCGATAAAATCATGGAGCAGTGTGATGGTACTCACTAAATCTTTTTATCGATCCAGCAATAGAGATGTCAATGGGTGTAAGATGATATCGGATACACTGGAGTATCGTAGCGGGTATATGTCCGAGGTCTTTTACAAACTCTATAAAGAGGAAATCAATGCGTTTACTATCGATGAGGGCAAGCGCGGGGCACTGCTCTACATCGGGGGGGCGAGTGAACATCACTCCCATACCCGGGTCTACCCGACCGATACTCTAAAAGGGACAATCCCGATAAAAGCGCAGATGGGATATATGGCCAGCAAAATAGCCGGTGGGTTAGGAAGTATCGAATATCTATCGATCAATGCCAATGCATGTGCCAGCGGAATGTTTGCGATCCATGAAGCCTATGATCTGATCCATAATAAAGGGTTTGATGAAGTCATCATCTATGGGGAGGAGTGGGCGGAACCGAATGAGCAGCTCCTCTATACGCAACTGAAAATACCCGTGACCCCAAGTGACGGATTTGTGATTCTAAAGTTTGCCAAGAGCGGGCATGGAGCCTATGTCAATGCGACAACATGGGTATGGCATAAAGAGCGAAGCGCGTTTGATTTTTCCCAAGAGGGATATGAATGTGCTATGCGTGCGCTGGGTGATGTAAAGCCCGATATCATCAAGATACATGGAACCGGAACAGAGGTCAATGACCGTGCGGAACTGGGGGCAGTAAGCGCCGTGTATGGAACCAGTGAGTACGTTCGGTATAAAGATCGTATCGGGCATAGCCAAGGGGTGAGCGGTGCGCTGGAACTGGCGATGGCAGTGGAAGAATACCCGTATAAAACGATCGTGTGCAATGCGGCTGGGCTGGGGAATTTCTATGGGGCGGTGTGGGTTGAAACTTGAACCCATGAGAGGACGTGATATCGATGAAGTCGAAGCGATCCTCAAACCGATCACCGGTGATCTGAAAATCCGCCGGCGGATTAAAGAGCATCTGCGTATCGGGCTATGCCGAATCATTCGAGATGATGAGAATATAATCTGTGCACTGGCACTAGCTGGGAGTGATGGGGTAAACGTATCGCTTACAAACTACTGGGTACGGGAAGATAAGCGTAAAACGCTGGTATCGTTGTGGCTGTTTAGCGCGGTATTTCCTTATTTTAAAGGGAAGAATGTGTACATCAAAAGCGATGATATCTCGACGTTTAGCGCGTATGTAGAACCGACACGAAAGAAGAATGAGTATCGGTTTATCGGCACCGGTAAAAATATCGATTTTGAGAAGCTAAACCGGATCATCAAGGAACATGCATGGGTAAAGTAGCAGATGCAGTCGGTGATTTCGTCAGTGATGCGTTTAATACAGTTAAGAATGCGGCTAACGATGTAGTAGATTTTGCAGCGGATGCAGCCAAATTTATCACCAATTCCGCACTCACGATAAGTGGTATCAAGTGGGTTGATGAGAAGCTGACCGGAGGGCTGGTCACCCATGCCATTGACGGGATCATCGATAATATAGCCGGGATGGTACATGGAGCTATAAACGGAGACTGGGGGCAGTTTAAAGAGAGTTTAATGGGGACTATCACCTCTGCGGTTGCAGTTGTATCGATAGTCATAGGCGGGTTTTTGATCGTGATGGGTGTACCTATGGGGTACGCGTTTGTAGCGGCCGGTATTACGATACTCGATGCCCAATATAATAATGGGGAATTACTGAGACGTAGTATCGCAATGGTGGGTACACTTGAGACGGCGCTGTTTAATACCCACTATATCGATACGTATGCTGTAGAGATCCAGCAACTGATTACTATCGGTGCATCGATGTTTGCCGGGTATGGGGCTTCCCCGTTTATTATGGATTGGAGCGGATTAAGTACATTTATATCAGAAAATAGAATGGTTATCGATGCGATCAGTACCGGATACGGTGCCTATAATATCTACAGTGCAGTGCAAGCGATCATCGAGTCTCAGGAGTATTGGAAAGTACAGCTGGAAGCAGCGATGGAATATTACCAAAAGCTCTATGCACAGATGCAAAGTGCAAAAGAGCAATGGTTTTCAATGATAACCGATACGGACATTATCAACCGTATCCAAGCCGGTGGTGATATGTTTATCATGGGAGCCGGACATGATCTGTTTTCGATCACGAGCGTAGCAGAGCCGCGTTATGCATTGGGACTGATCGATAAGAGCGACAGCGAAATGGATCGGCTGATTAATAACCGGTATTATACGCAGTATGCCGGTAGTGATGCATTTAAAATTCAATAAAAGGGAGACATGATGGCAGATACAATGATAGGGGCTCAGTATAACTCTGAGGGGATGTTAATCGATAATGCAGCAGGTAATGTTTTGGCAGATGCAACTATGCCAAAGTTTGATGCATTGGAAATGGCTAAAGGGGATACCGGATTTGATTTTGGGAAAGTTCCTGCTGTACAGAACGGAGGGTTGTTTGATAATATGAAAGGGTTAGGCACAACTCTCCAAGGTATAGGGGCTATCGCATCTGCTGCCGCAGGGGTATATGATGCGTATAATAAAAAGAAGTATCAAGATAAGGTATTCGGGATGGAAGAAGCGCGGGTCAATCGTGAAAATGCCCGTCAGGATAAACAACAGCTTGCTTATGAAAAAGTATTTGGGTAAGTCCCGAATACATAAAAACCTAACCAATCCATAAAAACCTAATTACCCCCGCTATTTTATAAATCCAAAACTTTCTACACTGTTATAAAAAAAACAGGTATTGATATGTTTGCTGAATCCGGAGATTTATCATCACGACCGAGTAGTCTTGGTCCTATTATTGAAGCAGAAAACATCGTCATACTTAAAGCAGAAGAGGTACGTTTAAGTGCTGAAAGTGCAGCCCAATCAGCTCTTAGTGCCGAGCAAAAATCAAACTCTATTTTAACACTGATCGCGCAAGCTCATACCCAACCATCCGGAACGGATACTGTAGCTTTTTATGATCCAAATACCGGGGTTTTAGATCTTGGTATTCCTGAAGGAGCTGCTGGGGGCAGTGGTTATACTCCGGTTAAAGGTGTTGATTATTTCGATGGAGTGAATGGGTTAAACGGCACTAACGGTACTAACGGTATCGATGGAAAGACTGCGTATGAACTGGCAGTTATCAATGGTTTTATCGGATCAGAAGTTCAATGGTTATCTTCTCTCCAAGGTGACCCGGGTATCCAAGGCAATCAGGGAGTACAGGGTATAGCGGGATATACACCTGTTAAAGGTATTGATTACTTTGATGGAATTAACGGTACTAATGGGGCAGATGGAACGTCTATTACATCTGTAACAGCTCTTAAGATAGGCAAAGATACTTCTGTAACTGTGGATGGTACATTTGTTGGTGCTCCGTATGTATTCCATATTCTTGACGGTAATGACGGTATAGGCTCAGGGGATATGCTTATTAGTGTGTATGACACTAATTCAGATGGAAAAGTCAACTCTGCTGATAGTGCAGATGTTGTACCTTGGTCTGGTGTTACAGGAAAACCGATCGACTATCCCCCAAGTGTTCATAATCATGATGGAGTGTATGAACCTGTAATTACAGTTGGTACTACTTTACAGTATTGGAGTGGTGATAAGACATGGCAAACACTTCCTACAACGCTACCAGCTAGTGATGTGTATGCATGGGCTAAAGCTATTACAAAACCTAGTTATACCTACTTTGAAATAAGTGATATTCCTATATTATCTAATGTTGCATTATCAGGAAGTTATAATGACTTAACTGATAAGCCAATATTAAATATTTATACTCCTGTTATTGCAAAAATGACAGCTACACAAGCATCAACAATATTAACTCTTACAGATATTACCGAACTTGCAATAAATATGGAAGCTAATGGTGTATATACCATTGATGCATTTATTATATATCAATCTGTATCAGGCACAACTGGTGCAAATATTGGGATATCTACACCAGTTGGGTGTACTAATAATGTCAAAATAGAAGTTACTGTTGCAACTAATCTATCATCTCCAATATACTCCATAATATTCCCTTATTCATCAGTAGCATTAAATTTAGGGAATGTTTTGGGGAATGCTACAACAACTCCAAATGTTAATAATACTGCAAGAGTAAGCGGGGTAATTGTTAATGGTCCAAATGCAGGTAGTTGTTCATTACAGTTCGCAACAGAAGTTTCTTCCTCAGCGATTACATTGCAAGTTGGTTCAATATTAGTATTAACAAGGGTAGCCTAATGAGATATTTTATTAATAGTGAAAGTAGTTATTTTTCCTATGACGGGGATGTATCAGGTACTATATTTGAGAATATGACCGAGATTACCGAAGAACAATACAGAACAGCATTATCACTCGATATTGTTCCACAGATACCAATCGGTACTATTATAGATATTTTTACCAATATAACTACAGACTATATCAATATAAAAATAGATACATACAATAAAGAAAACGGTGTAGCATTTAAAGATATTGATGCCTTTGCAAAATACGCTATTTTGCAAAATAGTGTTTATCATGACATTGCAATTCGCTTTATGACCTATGCTGATAATATATGGACAACTGTAAGAGCTTATCAAGCCAATGCTACGGCTGTTCCCACAGAAACAGAATTCTTAGCTGTGCTCGATTCGGTGGTGTTCTAATGCTCCCGATTAACCGCCTTATGAATCCTTTTTTGTGCGCACAAAATAATTCTGCCAATGAGGTGGGTAATGAGTAGCTTTACAACACCATTAGTAGGTGAATGGACTAATGACGATATGACTCAGTTTAAGCTCACACAAGAGTTTGAGTATGTCGCTAATGATGGATCTGTATATTCTGTGCCAATAGGATTTATCACAGACTTTGCATCTACACCAAAATGGCTTAGATGGTTAATACCGCCTATAGGAAAATATGGTAAAGCGGCAGTACTCCATGATTATCTGTATAAGACTCATTCAGTAGGGAAAAACAAAGCTGATCAATTATTTTTAGAAGCAATGCAAGTTTTAAAAGTACATCATTGGAATGCCCGTATCATGTATGAAGCAGTGGTAATTTTTGGAGAGAAAGAATATTTGAAGGGCGGAAAGTAATGGATATAGAAATGGGCATTTTATTGAGCAGTGGAACAGTTATAGCCTCAGTTGCTGTAGCCTATGCGACTGTCAAATTTACGGGTGAAGCTAACCGGAGAGATACAGCAATTTTATTTTCTGAGTTGAAAGAAACAAACCTAAAAATGGACTCACATGGTGAAGCTATCGTTGAGCTGAAAACTAAGCAAGGTGCTGCAATAACAGCCAAAGAAGTCCATGAACAATATATATCACGTGAGTTATTTGAGATGCACAAAGCACATATCGATCATCGATTCGATCAAACAGATTCTCGTTTTGATCGAGTTGATAACAATATGGGAAAGATACTAGCTGAATTACAAAATTTAAAGAGTGTGAGATAAGAGTAAATAATGAATATATATCGTGGAATTGATCGCTATAAATTTCCTAACTGGGAAGGATGGAAGATCATTGATGATTATGCAAAGATAAGCCTTAATGAAACGACAATCAAGCAGCTTTGCGACAATAATATCCAATTGCAAACACTCGTTAAATCACACTATAAGGGGAAAGAATGAATCAGGTCAAGAGGGTAGCATTTGAGGTGGCTTTATCAATTATCATTTTGGTATTGTTTTTTAGTGGGCTGTATGAGGCTATTCCTGCACCAATGCAACTTTTGTCAATGAAGGTTGTTTTAGTATCGGTAGGTATGCTCCATGCTCATGCTATGGGTAAGTTGTTTTTCCCTGCCGTAGATTGGAAAGGTAAACTTAGACCTGCTCACTTTGTTCGGATTATGCTCTATGCGATTATTCCTCTTTGCTACGCTTTTGGGGGGTAATCTCTTCGGAGGTTCAATCCAACGGTGCCAAGCATATGTTCATGACGTACGTGTAGCTCATTATGAGCAGTTCGGGGTCGATTATCCGTATCAGGATGGAGTTGGACAACTCGTACAAGAGTCAGGATGTAGAAACGTTTTGAGTTATGACGGTGTAGGGTCGGAGGGATTACCACAGATTACCTATAGACTATGGCAAAAGCCTCTATCCGATCACGGTGTAAAGAGTATTAAAGCTATTCCCGATCAACTTAAAGCTCAGGCTATCATTATGAAGTCTGTGTACGATAAAAAGTACGGATTGTGGGTCACATACCAAACGTACAACGGCGGTGGGCTTGTATCGAAAGAGATAGCAAGAGCAGGCGTTGAGAACTGGGAGAAAGCAAAAGCAAACTGCCGAAGAGGTCAATCCTGCTTCACCTATCCAAGCGGAAAGAAAGAGTGTGTCTCGAACTGCGAGATCAATTACGACTACTCGGTTAAAGTATGGAAGTATGGGCAACAGTATAGTCTTTATAAATCTGTAAAATGGAGGTATTGGTAATGAAAATAATTGGTTGGTTTAAAGAGTCTTTACTCCAAATTCTTGCTTATACATTGGTTTTATCACTCATTGGAAATATAGCGCAATGGGCTATCAATACGACAAAACAAAATGAGATTGACAAACTCAATGTCAATATCGGAGTAGCCGCTGCACTGTCACAACAGCAGAAAGTAAAGATCGTAGAGGCTAAAGTGATCGAAGAGAAGATCCATGTAGTAACACGAGATCGAATCCAAAAAGTAAAGGAGTATCCCTATGATGCAAATAAAACGGATTGTCAAAACGGCATTACTGTTATGCGCAGTGTTTTTTAGCGGGTGCGCTCCGAAGTATTTGCCCTGTCAAGCAGAGGAACCAACCCGTACCTATCACCAAATATGTGCGGGTGAACATAATGATACAAAGTTTGGGCAATGTGCAAGTGAGCGATTTATTTTGCTGGAAGATGACTATGAAACACTTTTAACACGATTTAGGAGTTGTAAATAATGGCTGCGGGGAAACTGGATATCGTACTGGAGCAGGGGGGGACGTTTGAGATGTCGCTTCAGGTACTCGATGATAACAATGCAGTGTTTGATCTCACCGGATATACAGCTATCATGAAAATAGTCGATAAGATAACCAATACGATAGTCGATGTATCTACGGTGGGAAGTGTAAGTGTCAGCGATAAGGTGTATATCAAGATCCCCGATGAGTACACGGCAACGCTGGAAAGTGATAGCAATGAGTATGCTCCATCTATACGAACCAAATATGCGAATCGAGCGTATGAAATTGCGATCACAAAAGATGGGGATATCAAGAAGATTGCTCGCGGAAATGCCTATGTAGTTCGGAGAATTGTATGACCGTTACAAATGACAGCGATGCAATGGTCGTCTCTAAAGGGGATGTATCGGTTACTATCGAAGAAACTCATAATGTATGGGTAGATGATCAACATCTATCTGTTGTAAAATGCCCTAATTTTACTCTGGATGATTTGCGGATGCAGATTGACAGTATCCTAACAAACACTCAAGATTTACGGGGAGATATGGGGAGTTTGGAACAGTGGGTTCGAGAATATCTGCTCACACAAGATGGGATCATTTCTAATGCACTGTCGGATACGGCACTGAATATCAAATTTGGGGATTTACTCAATCTTGTTATTGCTGCTCAGGATATGAAGATATCGGATTTACAAGCATGGCTGAATGGACAAGTAGGGTCGATAACCGATCAGATCGCATATGACAAAATAAGCTATGCCAGTACCGTAACTGCTGCGGTGGCAGAGCTAGAGGGTAATATATCCGCATCGTATTCTACTAATAGTGCATTGGCCGCACTCAGTGACGGAGTACTGTCACTTCGAGCGGAAGCGACTACATTTACTACAGTACAAACTGCGGATGGGCATAAAGCGATAGCGGGGTGGAAAGCAGTTGCTGATAGTGCAGAGCCCAGTGCATTCTATGTCTATGCAGACACATTCTATATCGTCAGCCCTGTAAACGGAGAGATCAAAACGATATACCCGATTACCTACATCGGTGAGTTTTCAGCGCATCCGCTCCCAAGCGGCTACCAAGAGAACAGTGTCTATAAAAACAGTGTAGATGGGAACAGCTATATACTGCATAGCGGGACATGGGGACTATATTTGTCCAAGGGGGTAGATGGTACGAATGGGACGGATGGCACGAATGGTATAAATGGAACGAATGGTATAAATGGTATAAATGGTACGAATGGAGCAAGAGGTGCTGGGTGGTTTACTGCAACATCTACAGCTTCAGCATGGAGTGATACAGAAGCTAATGCGGTTATATCTAATTTATCTCTTACCAAAGTTTTGATGGATAAAGTAACTCTATCCAAAGCAAATTCATGGACTATGACAAAGTACTGGAGTGGTTCAGCATGGATTACTGCTCAGATGGTTATTGATGGTAATATGGTAGTCGCTGGAACCATACTTGCTGATAGAATTGTAGCCAATAGCATTGCTACTGCTGCCACTTATTCACTATATGGAGAAATTACACAAGTAACGGCATTCCCTACTTCTATTACTATAGAAAATACAAATGGTATTCAAAGTTTTATCGTTTCAAATTCATCTAATACCCAAATGAAAGTACTAATCACTGCCTCCGGTCGCAGTGGTATAATGACTGGATCTCCGACAGGCTATCAAGTATTTGGTTTTTTTGTAGGTTCTACTAAAATATTTGATTATGGATGGACTCAAATGTCAGAAGATGCTAAAAGCGCAGCATTCACGTATATAATCCCTGCAAACTCAAATATAGAGTTTTCACTGCGTACTGCTAAATCTGATACTTCCGCCACATTGAACGTAAGTTTCACAGTAGGTGTAATAGGGGTAATGAACTGATGTATATTATATATAATGACAGTGGGATTAAATTAGGAATTAATACGCATCATTCTAATGATGTTATAGTTAACATGACTTCCGGGGATAAAGTAATCGAAGCTGATATTGAAGATATTTCAAGATACCAAATTATCAATGATACACTTGTTGAAAAACCACTAATATTAAATCCCTATCAGAAAAAGAAACAGAGGCAGACAGTTATTAATGAGATTGTTGTCACTACATCAAGCGGTAAAGTATTTAATGGTAGCGAAGAATCTCAAAGCCGTATGCTCTTAAAATATAATATTGCGCTAATGGCAGGGGATAAAAAGATTAAATGGAAACTTAAAGACAATACAAAAGTAGATATCGATTTAGAAGAATTAAAAGAAGCATTAATTTTATCTAATAATATTTTAAGTGATATCATAATGGAGGCATAAGTATGGATAAAAAAAGTCAAACCGATAAAGCGTTTGTGTTGGCCAGAGATGCCCAGACCCTCCTCGATGCTATACGGGCTGAGTTTGATCTGTATAAGGTTACGGTTCATAATGATTATCAAGCTATGAGTGACAGTATGCAGATACTAGGGGATCAGATCATCGCGCTGCAAAATACGATAAATACCCATGTACATGGATATACCGACATCGATAATACCGGAACGGTGCAGAATAAAACTACCGGTACAAAAGCAAATTAAGGAGAGTACTATGAAAAATGACAGTGATGCATTACGCTTCAGCCCGCAGGTGATGGCGCTCGCGATGCCACAAGAGAGCGGGTTTTCCAAGGCGGCTGAGGGGATCGGGAATGTAGGGAAAATGTTCATCGATACGGAGAACCAAAAACAAGTCGATGCGCTGAATACTCTGAAGCTGCAAGGGGCTCAGGAGGATCTTGTCTCTAAGCAGAACGAAAACTCAGTTTTTAATGAAAATCAGGGGCAAAAGCGCTCGACATTTCGTGATACACAGCGGAAAAATCTAGCTGAGGCAATCGGGGCTGAAAATAAAAATGCTGCGGATCTAAAGAAGCAGACTGAGAACGGGTTTATGGATCAGTATAAGCAGATGATACCCTCCACGACATTCAATGATCCTAAAACCGGCAAGTTTAGCGAAGGGTATTATCAGACTATCCGTAAAGGATTTGAAGATAACGGCGGGTGGACAAAGGATAATCTGCATCTGTTCGATGCTCTTGCTGATGGATACCGGAAAGAGGCTATTGAATCGGAAAAGACAAAATCGGAGATCGGTTATAAAGGTGCATTAACGGATGGGGTAATTCTTGAAAATAGTAATAAACCACAGGAATTTAAAGATAAGCATAATTATTCTGTGAGCGCTACTCAGAAAAATATTATTGGAGCAGCAAAAGATAAAGTAGAGATGAGCACTATACCAATCAAAATACAGCAAACTGCTGATCAGATAGCCGTTTCAAAAACAAATGCAACTACAGGGCAAAATAAAGAGAATAGGATGGCTAAAAAACAGGTATATGACGCACTAAAAGACCCTTCTTTTGGGGATGATATTCCGGGTTTTAAAAACTTAAGCCCTGATGATCAGAATACATTTAGAAAACATTTTAGAGATACACAGGGGCAATATTTACCTATTACAGTAAATGAACATTTTTATGGGAATAGTGCTACTTTAGGAAGTACCCAGTCCAAACCAGTTGCTACTGCTCCAGTGCAACCTGCTAAAGTAGAGAGTGCTACTGACATCCTAAATAGAATAAAAGGTAAAAAATAGTTATTATGCCGCACGTTTAAACAGTTGCGGTTTTGGTTCGGGCAACGGTGTTTCTTTCGTAAACTCGAAGAGTTCTCGTATCTCTTCGACAGTATCACGAAGGATATAGTACATCCCCTCACTATTTAGTATATTTCCCTCTTTGTAATCAGATAGGAATGAGGCGATAAAATCGATTTTTGATAGAGATATTTCCAAGCGGTCAGCGATCATAGGGGTTTCAAGTGTATCGTATATCATGTTATATCCTTTAATATGAGATTTCAGAGTTTTCGATAAATCGGAGGACTTCGGCTACTCGGTCGGAGGGGAGTTCGGTATAGTGACCCAACCCAAAGCGGGATTTGATACGGGCGAAGATCGCTCCCGTCGATACGGAAGGGTCGATACCGTGAACCCTCGCAAGTTCTATACCTCGTCGGGTGATCGTTTCGTAGATGGTACGGCGTTCTTCGGCATTGATGAGTCTCGTTCCGACGTTGAGGCGCAACGCGGCAACGTCACGGGATACGGCTCTCATATCTTCCCGCGTATCGGCAATCATCATCGCCATCGAGTCTACCGCGTCACGTAGGATTTTGGTTTGTCTATCGGCTAGATCATTCATCATTCGCTCATTGGACTGGAACATATTTGTCATGTCGGGGGATACAACACTATAGCTTCCCGTGCGGCGGATCGCGGGGAGGACTTCGTGGGTTACCCATCGTTTGAATGTTTTGGCTTCGGGTTTGTTGGAGCGGAGCACCAAGGTGTAGAGACCGCTTTCGGTGATGACTGCCATTTTTTGGTTTCCACCAAGGGTACTCAAAGTTTGAGTACCCTTTTCATCGTCATCAAGTTTTGATAATGAACGGTTTACATCTTTTAAATCTAACACATCACAAACATCTTTAGCAACCCATAGGGGATCACCGTTTGTTTCATCTGTCAGTACACGGATTTGTTTGTCTCCATAGTTGAAAGGGATTATTTGACTCATTGAAGTCTCCTTTATAATCCGTATTTAATACGGTCATAAAGTAATATTAGCGGATTATATAAGTGTTTGTCAAGTGTATTAACGTATTAAATTTGTATTTTGTAATTTAATTAACGTATTATTTACGGGAAATTACCCTTTCAAATATGTTTTTTAAATCATCAAGAGTTTTACTCTCTTCTTTTAACATAATATTTTCATTAAATAGCTCAATGGCTTTTAACATTGGTTTACTTACTTCACCAGTACGGGAAGCTTTACCGACTGCTTCTTCTCCGTATCCTATATTTTCTCCAAGCTCTTTATATGTCATACCGTGTTCTTTACACGTCGCTTTGATAATATTTTCGTTTTCCACTCTGAATACCTCTAAGTAGTATTATTTACAGTTTTAATGCGTAATAGTAGCATGAAGCGGTGTCGAAAAGTATTAAGTCCGTCTATCTCAATTACCCCCGCTATTTTATAAACCCAAAATTATTTATACTCATTGAAACGATGCGCTGGTGATTACTCACCCTATTTTATAAACTGTAAAGTAGTTATTATCGAATCAAAGAACCATATTAGGATGATTATGAACCAAGAGCTATTTAAAAGTAAAGAATTTTTAGATATGAACCCTTCGGATCAGAAGCTGGTGGCACGTCAATATTTTATAGAGAATATTGCCACCGGAAAAGATTATGCCGATATGCCACAATCGGATAAAAATGCTGTGTATAAACAGTATCTTACTGAGTCTATTCCAAAGCCTGAAAAAAGTACTCTCACTAAAGTCGTAGATGCGGTTACGGCTCCATTTAAAGCCGTAGCTTCTGCGTATGAAAAAGATCAAGAAAAACCGACTCAGCCTATAAGTGCGGTCGAAAAATATGCACTGGCTAAAAACCAGTATGCTATGGGCAGACGCAGCGATGAGTATATGGATACGTTAAAGCAAGCTGCTGAGCTCGAAGTCGGGCATCAAAAACGCGAAGAACAGAATCAAAAACGGACAGCTCAAATCGAAGAGTCTAAAAAACCCGCACTCCAACAACTCTCCGATCAGTTTAACCCTGCCCGCCCTATGATGGCGATCCCTACTACTATCGGTTCTGTAATCGGGGGGGAAGAGACGGGGAAAGCAATAGCGAAAGAGTTTGGCGGGGATTATCAGTATAGAAACGGGGAGCGGACTACAACGTTTGCCGATGCAAATCCTGATTATGTACTCGCTGAGGGGGTTATCGCCGATCCCCTCAACTCAGTCGGGGCCCCAGTCAAAGCAGTAGGGCGTGCAGCCAATATTGCTAAGATACGAGAAACTAAGGTGCTGAGCGCAGGGCAGCAGCATATATTCGATGCGGCGGATGATATTTTAAAAAGCTCATCGGAGGCTATGGGTATCGACCTACCAAAGCCCAAAGCAGCCCCTGAAGTCCTCGCTAAAGATGAAGCGATTGCCAAGGCGATAGCGGATGAGTATGGTGCACCTGAGATTGAAATAGCGAAAGAAGTTCCCAGTACAGGAAAAGAAGAGGTTGCAACCGACATCAATGTCAGTCACAAAAATGAAGAGATTCCTACCTCAAATCCACACCCAGAGGATATAAGACCGGCGGATTCTGCATCTGCTAACAACATCAATGTCGCACCCAAAGAAGAAATCCCCCCGGTAGATCCAAAAGTCAAAGCGCAAGCGGAGCAGGATACACGGGTGCAAGCGGCGCATGAAGAAGCAATGGCGCGTAAAGCGGAACTCGAAGCTCAGCAAAAAGCACAAGAAGCTTTCCAAGCGGACAAAGAGGCCATCGAGTCGCATCCGCGTCTCCAAGAGCTGATAGATATGCGACGTGATGTATCCGCCAAGCAAGCGGAGCGCCCGAATATCCGTGAGAGTGACCGCATCCTCATCCATGAAAATAACGGCGGAGGATATGAAACGACGGTAATCCCCGAAACGGATGTCAAAAACTATGCTCATGATATGAGCCTCACGAAAGCGGATATCGCCTCGTATGAGAAAAACGGCCTGACTCCCGAACTCTCTGAGAAGTTTAAAAAGGATTTAGATGTACTGGATAATCATCCGGAGTATCGTCCTGTAGAGCCTACGGGGAGAGTAGAGGGGGACAAGTATATCGATGAAGCTACCGGAGAGGAGGTGGATATCCCGTTTTCAAAGGGGGAAAGTGTACCTGAAGTCCATACGATGGAATCGATGAAGCAATCGGTACGCTCTGCGGTAGGAGAGGATATCGATAGCCGGTTATCTCCGATCCTGCAAACGATTAGTAAAGCGGATATCCCCGAAGCCGTACTCAAAAAAGCGGGGGATAGCAGCGATGGGATACACGGGTTTATCCATGAGGGGAAAGCCTATATCGTAGCGGATAATATCCCTAAAGAGTGGAGCGATTCACAGGTACGCGGGCTGGTGATGCATGAAGTGGGGGTGCATCTACGTAAAGCGGGATCAGGGGATAAAGAGTTTAACCGTATCCTCAGTACAATGCGCGAAAGCGATGACCCGATCATCAAAGAAGCGTATGCGCGTGTCCCTGAAAATACCGCTGCACATAAAGTCGATGAGGAGGCACTGGGATATCTGATTCAAGCGCATCCGGATACTACAATCGCACGTCGTGTGATCGCATGGATCAAACAGCAGCTGATCCGTCTCAGTATCAGCCCGATGCGTCTCAAACTGACACCGCAGGATCTATCTGCGATGGCATGGGGGGCGGTGAAGCGCGGGGATAACCAAATTATTTCTAAAGATACGATGCTCCATGCCAGAGTAATCGAAAAAATGTATATTGACCCTAAGAGCGGCCGCATCAATATGAATGCTCTTGCTAAAGAGGCAATAGAGCTGCCTGAGCCTATCGGTAAAAAAGATTTCTTCGATCTTTTAGGGACACATTCATGGGTAACATTGAAAACTCCTGCCGGAGATGTACGTCTGCATGCCGGTGAAACCTATCGCCATTTTTCAGGGAATAATACCTATTATGCAGATCGTCAGCATTTATCAGGAGCGCTTTACTCTACGCTTAAAGAGCCTCTTTTTGTTGTGGAAGAAAAAGTAAAAGGGAATGTTACGTACTATAAACCGTTTATCGAGAAAGACGGGTTGACGCATCTGATCGGGATTACTAAAGATGGGGATGGCAGACTAAAACTTAAAACATTTTTTGATGTCAGTGAAGATCGTGTAAAAAGTATGATGAAAGTACCGGATGGTCATGTGAAGTATTTTAAACACTCAGACCCCGCGACTCACGTCGGACAAGGCATAGCCTCTAAAACACCGAGCGATCATATGATCGACGGAAAGGGTCTGGATGAAGAAATTATACACCCGAATGGTACGGATAGTCAAGAAGTACAGTTTTCACGGGCGAAAGAAGAGCCACAATCCGCCGGCGGATTTTACAGTGCGGCACAAAGAGCTATCGAGAAGATGCCTCCGAAGATGGAGAGTGAGGCGTTTATCAAGTACCTCAAAAACAACGGGGTAAAAGATGATGAGATCCTCCATAGCGGAATCGCTAAAGCGGTAGAGGGGAAAACGTCGATTACGAAAGCGGAGATCGAGGGGGCGTTTGCCAATCCGGTGATGGAGAGAAAGGTTCTCGAAGCTCCAAAGTATGAAAAGTATTCCACGGATGGTGGGGAAAATTATCGCGAAGAGTTGACGACTTTACCCGATAGTAAAGGAAGTTATTCTTCATCCCACTGGGATGAGCCAAATGTACTCCTCCATACCCGTCAGCAAGATACTATTATCGATGGGGATAAAACGCTCCTCGTTGAAGAGATCCAAAGTGACTGGATGCAGGCAAAGCGTAAAGGTGAAAATGTACCTAATGCCCCTATGTCAAAAACATGGCATGAGTTCGGTATGCGTCAGCTCATCGATGAAGCGGTGGCCAAGGGGTATGATCGTGTCGCGTGGGTGGACGGTGCAACACAGGCGAATCGATATGCGATGAGTCACAGCGTAGATCGTCTCGTATACAATAAAAATTATCATGTCATCGAGGGTTACAAAGACGGCAAATCGGTGATGTACAAAAACGCGGATGAGGGTGAACTCGAACACCTGATCGGGAAAGAACCGGCGAAACGTCTGATGGAGAATGAAGTCCACAAAGGCATCCATGAGATCAAGGGGGAAGCACTCGATATCGGCGGGGACGGGATGAAAGGGTTCTATGACAAGATCCTCGTAGACTATGCCAAAAAGTACACGAAAAAATGGGGAGTAACGGTAGAGAAGAAAACGCTTCCGAATGGGGTAGAGGTATGGAGTTTTCCCGTCAATGCCAAGATGAAAGAGGATATCGCCAAAAACGGTCAGGCGCTCTATGCTCATGGATTTGGAGCAATAGCGGGAGTGGGGCAGGATGAGAATGGGAATATCACGTTTGATCCGGTAAAGGCAGTATTGGGGATGGCGGGTATCACTGGGGGGACATTGCTCCTCTCTAAAACCGCACGTGCTGCTGTCGGTAAACTCGTCGGTGATATTCATCATATGAGCCAAGAGCGGATTAAAAATCTCGTGAATCATACTATCGCTAAAACATTAATCGATGATAAGAATATCGTCAAAGAGGCATTAAAAGACTGGGCGCATACTCATTTTACTCTGCCAAAAGCTTATGAAACGGCAACTCAGTTGAAACATGCAGGGGTAGCTCAGGATTTTGCCGATGCTACAGTCTTGCATAAAGCTCTCTCGAAGATGGAACTGGAAACCAATATGATGTTACAGCGGTACATCGTCAAAGATATTACGGAACTGCCTGAGCCGTATGCATTTTTAAAACGTCTAGGGGATACGATCAATGCCAGAATAAATGCTCAGTCTGAGGAGCTTTTTGAACTGGGAATGATCGATGCTGAAACTCGTGATGCGTATCGAGATCAATATCTAAAACGTCTCTATGATGAGCATTGGTTTGGGGCTAAGGAAAAACCGCATGTTATCACTAAAGGGCTGCCGAAAGAGTACCAACGGGGTAAACAGCTCGTTACCGATAAGGCTGAAGAGGCATATAAGTACCTAAATGATTTTGGGGTTGTTAAGGGGTTAGAGCCTTTAGATACTTTTAACTCCAATATGGACGAACTGATAGCTGATGCTACAGAAAAAGGGTATTTAGGTGAAAAAACAGCAGGTGGGGTAAAAATCGATTTTGATAATGGGAAAGTCGTATTTGATCGTGACTGGACTAAGGGTGAGCGTGAGGCGATGGGTGAGATCGAAAATGCAGCACTCACTGTCCCTAATACGATGGCACGTTTAGCCAATCAAGTACAGACGGCTCGGATGTTTAAACAGCTCGCGGATGATCCTACTATCGTATTTAAGGGAGAAGTCAAAGACGATGAAGTAATGAAGGGGATGGGCTGGGTCAAAATGCCTAACAGTAAACGATACGGGGCGCTCTCTACCCAATGGGTCGATAAACGTGTAGCGCAGGATTTAATCCGTATGGAAGAGATGGGGGAAGGGTTTAAAAAATGGTTAGGGGCTTTGTCATTTTGGAAACAAAGTAAAACCGTATGGAATGCGGGGTCGCATTTTAATAACTTCTCTTCTAATATCATGCTCCGTTTCTTGTCGGGGGATAATAACCCTTTTGAAAACTTCGATGAAGCGTATAGGATGATGAGAGCGCATACACGTATCGAGGATTTAAAGGTTAAAAAAACGGCGGGTCAGGCAAGCAGTGAAGAACTGCAAGAACTGGATACATTAATCCAAGATAACCCTTATGTCATGGAGGCAGTGAAAATCGGGTTATTCGGTAAATCACAACTGCAAGATATCCTGCATGGTTATGGCGGGTCTGAGTATTTCAAGCAACAAAAGAGTGGAGTAGGTAAAGCCCTAGGCAAAGTGAATGAGGTTGCTCAGGGTATGTATCAAGCGGAAGATGGGTTGGTACGTTTAGCGATGTATGTTACACGCCGTCAAAAAAATATCAACATGATTGATGCACAGCGTGAGATCGAAGCAATACTTCCAGACTATACCCGTCCACTCCCAAGCGGGGTGAGAAAACTACGGGATAGCGGTGCGGCTCCTTTTATCTCATGGACGTATTATGTTCTCCCAAATATTTTGAAACTTGCTAAGCAGAATAAATGGAGGGCAGTAGCAGTGATCGGTGCTCCGATGGTACTATCTGAAACAATTATGCAAATGGAAGGGAAATCTAACGCCGATTTACCAACGGATGCAGTAGGAAGACGACTGGGGTATAACGTCGATAAAGATGGGCATATCGATACAATCAAGATCGATCGTATTTTACCCGGATTTGATATCGCCTCTATCCCTATGGAAGCCGTTATCGACGGAGCACGCGGGTATCAAGTATCACACTCCACCGTCCATGCCCTATGGGAGGCAACGAAAGGGGCAACTGATGCTTCATCTAATTTTGCTGCATCTACCTTACTGAGCGGGCCTCCAATATCTGCTGCTGTAGCAACATTGCCAAAACATACCGATAGTTATTCGGGTCGTCCTATCATCGGAAGCGGTAAACAAACCGATGCTCAAGAGATGATGAACGTCGGGCGATTCGTTGTAGATAAAGCGATACCGGTTCCAATGGAGGCTATGAATATCTATGATTTTGCTAAAGGGCAGATTGTCGAAGAGAAAAAACGTAAGCAATACCAAGATGTAGTACCACGTACTACTAAACAACAAATGCTCAAACTGTTTGGGGTTAATACTCAAACCTATGATCCTAAAGTAACGGATAAAAATCTAAAGAAAAATGAGAACGCTATGAAAAAATTGTTCGGGGGTAACTGATGAAAACGGTCGTGGAACTGCGTTTAATGCTCACTGAGAGTTATGAGCTCTCACGTGACTGGAGAGCCAATGCGAATAAGCATCGCCGGTATTTTGACGGGGATCAGCTCGATCCTGAGACGATAGCGGTACTCAGCTCACGCGGTCAGCCGATACAGTGGGAGAACCAGTATAAAAAGATCGGGAACAAGATCCTGGGGTACAAGCTGGGGAATGAGCAGAAAGTCAGCGTAAAAGGTCGCCAGCGTGTCGATATGGGAGAGGGGCAGATCATCGGGGATGTCCTCAACTCTATCCCCGACAGTACCGATTTTTATGCTCACAAAGAGTTATGCGACGAGGATCTGATGATCGCCGGTATCTCGGTGATGGAAGCGTCGGTGCGTATCCTGCCGAGTACCGATATCCTCGGTAACAGCGAAAAAGAGATCCACGGGTTCCACGTACCGTTTAACGAAGCGTATCCCGATCCGTACTCGAAGTCTCCTGACTATTCCGATGCGCGGTATTTTCACCGTGTGCGATGGCTGGATCGTGAAACACTGTATGAGCATTTTGATGCCGCACTCGTCGATACTCTCCTAAGTGACAGCAACTATACGAACGATTATGATCAGAACGAGTGGCGCAACCGATACGGATCACGCGATATGAATCGTCACCGTATCCTCGTCACGACGACGTGGACAAAAGAGTACGATAAAGCACTCGGTAAGCGGGTGACGCGATGGTATATCTGGAGCAATAACACAATGCTCAAATGCGGGGACAGTCCGTATCTGTTCGACGGGTTCCCGTTTGCCATCCGTAAGCTGTTTCAAAAGAAAGACGGGTATGTGTACGGGCTGTTCGAGGATATCATGCCGTTACAGGACAGCATCAACTTCAAACACCTTCGTATCGCGAATATGCTCGGAAGTACGAAACTGCTCTATGAAGAGGGGGCGGTGGATGATCCGGATGTATTTGCGGATGAGTACAGCAAAGATGATGCCGTCGTCAAAATGCGCGACGGGGCAATCAGTGATGGTAGAATCAAAGAGATCAAGCATAATGCGGAGATCCAGTATCTCATGCAGCAGATCATCGATACCCGCAAGCAGTGTCAGGAGATCATAGGGCTCAATGATGAGGCGCTAGGTACTGCGTCGAACCGTTTGAGCGGGTTTGCGGTAGAGAAACGGCAGAATGCGGGGATGGTAGGGTTACAGCGGTTCCTTACACGCAGTGAGAATCAGGATCTCGATTTCTACCGAATAGGATGTTTTTATGTCCAGCAGTATTTTGATGCGGAGCAGATTTTCCGTATCGTGGAGAGGGATGAAGCGGAGAAATACTTTACGATCAATGAGATCGAGAGAGACAGCTACAATGCAGTAGTGCGTGAGAACGGTATCCCGAAACGTCGCAATAAGATCATGGTAGGGAGATACGACATCACGATGCAGATGATCCCTCAGAACAACGGGGCTATCGGTGAGCGCTATGCTCAGGGTACGGAACTGCTCAAAGCGGCCGCTCAGATCAATCCTCTGCTCGCTCAGCGGTATTTCCCTGAGCTTCTGCGCGATGTGCAATCACCGGCAGCGGATAAGATGCTGGAACTCGTCATGGAACTGGAGAAAAATGCCGGTAATCCGGAAGAGGCTCAGATGCAGCAGCAGCAAGTACAGCTCGCCCTTAAACAGATGGAGAGTAAGATCAAGAATCTCGAATCACAGTCGCTCGTCAATGCGGCGCGTGCTCAGCATTTTATTTCACAATCGGGTGGAGTAGCTGATCAGGGGAATGGTACTGGGGGTGAGATGGGGTAGGGGAGGAGGCGAGTTAGGCCGCCTCTATAAATTATGCTGCGGTTACTTCTTGTAACTGCTCTGCATAAAAATCAGTTGTTTTATCGGATACGTTAAACCAATCAAGGTTTTTAAGTGTTCCGTTTTCTTTTAGATGTTCTTCCAATGCCAAAGATACTGCTTCAATTAGAGCTACTTTTACATTTTCTGCGTTTTTCATCTTTTTTTCCTTATTTTTGTAATGGGGTTATTTTTCTAAAATAAAGCCAATGCTTGTTTCTACTACAGATAATATCGGTTTCAGCAAGGATATCCATTAATGCTTTATTCTTTACTAAACGATCAAAAGTTTTAATCATACTCTCTGTTCGCCCGTAAATCTTTAACTCTTTTGCCATAGCATAATCGGCGAATAAAAGAGCCATCGAGTCAAAAATAGATGAACCTAAAGCTACAGCAACATCATCATGATTGAAATCACCAAGAACTAAATCAGGGTGTAAATCAAGATCAAGTAATTTTATCCAAGGTGCACTTGATCTTGGCATTGCATGAATTATACTAAGTAAAGCCCGTGATCTGCCATCTACTAATTTAAAGATATAGGCATGATTATCAGGTTCTGCAATACTTTTCTTTAACGCTCCTACTTTTTCATAAAGGTCATTAGCATAAACTGTTCCTTCATCACCATACGGTAATGTAGACTCTGACCAATCAGATAATAGTGCATCTAAATCTGATACGGTAGCTTTATGAAGCATATAAGACCTTTAAAGTAATTGTGGACGCGAATTTTACCATAGTGTGAACCGATTTGCAGTGCACGCACTAAAAAATATACCACAAATTTGCAACAATATGGACATAAAATTGTATAAATCCTAATTTATGTGGGTATTGTGCACTTGTGTAACAGCCTAGCTACGATCCGCCGGCGGATTTTATTTTAAGTCGGATTTATTGATTATAACAGGGAAAATTTTGTTTCTGATTTTATCCTCAGCTATCGATTGTATACGATATTTGTTTGCATTGAATTTATCAATATCACTCCGCTCTTTATTTACTGGGTCACAATCAGTTAAATACTCCTTAGTAACTGTACAAGTTACATTATTACCGTCTACTTTTGCTATGAAAGATATCCCCTTATCTACTGCCCATGGAGTAGAACCTTGCAGGTTAAATTGTATATTCATTTTTCTTCCTAATCGGTGTCTATTCTGCATATTATACACCTTTCGATTTGTATTTTTTGATTAGCTCGGTAAGCTCTGATTCAAACGCTTTTTTCTTTTTCATATCGAGATCACTCTTACTGATAAAGTATGAATGATTTGATTGTTCAAAGAGATTTCGTTTTGAGTCTTCTTGGTCTTTTTGGAATTTTTGCTTTGAATTTATAAGCTGCAATGTCATACGAAGATCAGATCGGTTTGTATCACCTCTAAGGATACGGTGATATTCTCCGATTTGGGTGTGCTCCGGATACTTTTGCAGTTCGGCCAGTAGTTCGACACCGATGGAGGGGCGGTGAGTGCTTAGGTGCTCTCTTACCTCCGGAGAGAGTCGGCTGATGGATCGGATGTTTCGGATTTTGGTGAGGGAGTATCCGGTGATCCCTCGGATCTCTTCATCTTTCATCGAAGCGAACGGCTCACGCGATAGGGCGATTTGGATCTCGATGGGGTGAAGGTCGGAGCGTTGGACGTTTTCGATCAGGGCGAGGGATGCCATATCTTCATCCGAAGCATCGATGATGTTGGATTTGATCGTTTCTCGTCCTAAGAGTTTATGCGCTTCTAGGCGGGTTTGCCCTGCTATGAGGGTATAACGATCACCGTTTCGTCGCACGGCTATAGGCTGGAGGAGTCCGTGTTTATCGATGGAGTCTGCACGTTCTCGAACGACTATCGGATCATAATCGAGGCGGGGCTGATATGGGTTCGGGTCGATGCGGGCGATGGGGATGTCTCCGACATTGGTGTCGGTGACATCGGGTGTGTTGGTTCCCAGTGATGCACCGGCTGCGATGGAGGCTAGGAGGGCGGGGTTGAATTTTTGGGTCATAGTTTGCTCCTCAATAATCACATAGATCGATGTTGTATGTGAGTTCTCTCAGAGCCTCTATATCCATAGATCCTCCGAGAAAAAGAGGTATCAGTTTATGGTCAATCTTACGAGCTTTCAAATCATATCCATCCGGCTTGATTACCTCTGATAAAATATCCGTTGCTAATTTAATTGCCGTATTTTCAATGAACTCATCATTAAGTGTTCTAACGTAATACCATATTGCATTAACATGAGATCGCTCGACATAATCCTCGCTTGCATAAATCTCAATGTCAGTGTGAAATCCGTACATTTTACTTTGCGATTGTAATGATGTTTTGAACTCTTGTAAGTGTTCAATCAATTCATCTAGATCATCACATCGGCTGAGATCAAAGTCGGATTTTGAGTATGAAACGTATGTCGAAAAGTCTTTGTCGTTGTTGTGCAATTTTCCATTAAGGCTCATATCCATGTATTGAGCGTGACGCTTGATAACGTGTTTTTTTTGCTCTTCTATGAGAGCTTTAAATTCGATATTATTCATCCCATCACCTCCCGTGCCAGTCGTGTGATCTCATCGGCGGCAGTGGCGTATCGTGCCGGTTGTTCTGCTACACCGATACCTGTTCCCATCGATGCGGAATACACCGCTCTGCGTCGGATGATCGTTTCTGCTATCGTGGCGGTCGGTCTGAGAGCGGCTACTTCGCGCACTTTTGGGAACGTAGATGCTCTGTAGTGCGCGTGGTTAATTACGAATGTGATCGGAGGCAATGGAGACTGCTCCTCGATTTGTGCGAGGAATATCGCGAACGTCTGAAAGCCGAAAATCTCTGTGGGGTCTTCGGAGATGGGGATGATGATCTGATTGGCGATAGCGATGGCTACACGTCCGAGGTCGTAATCGTATCCGCCTACGTCGATGAGGATATAGTCAACTTCTGTGTTTTGGATGAAGTCTACCAACTCTTGAATCGTTTTGGGTCTGAGCACCGTGAGCGGTTCCAGTCCTGAAGCAACTCTCGCATCGTTCGTATGGGTAAGAGTAGAGTGAACATCGATGTCAATAAAAGCGATGGAAGCTCCGCTCTCACGGATAGCGGCTCCGATGTTCCATGTGATGGTGGATTTTCCCATTCCGCCTTTGGTACTGGCTATGGTTAGGGTTTTCATGATACTACCTCGTCATAGGTTTCATTTTTTGTAATTAACGTAGATTGATAGGACACCTCTACATTTCTTTGATAGCTATATATGCTACCGCATGATTGACATTCCTCTGAGTCACTACTATCTGAATACTCCCAACTATCACTTTTATTTGCCCCGCAATGAGGGCATTTAATCTCATCTTCCCCATATGTTTCTTCTTCAAAAATAGGATTTATTCGCTTTACAAAGATGATATCTCTTTTCATATCCCATGAGCATTTATAATAAAAATCTCCATTTATCTTTAGAAGATTTCTATCAAAAGTTAAGGGGATATCTATTTCAATGATGAAATCAAAATCTTCACAATCTTTATCACATATTTTTTTTACATCCCAGTGTGCTATTCTCACTTTCCACCCCCTGCAACTTTTTTCAATGTCTCCATCGATCCGGTTCTGACTGCTCCGTTGTTGTTTGCTGCGACGATGTGATCGGATTTGATCTCTACGGTGTAGCCGTGACATTTTGCGTATTTTGCCAACTCTTTTAGGTCTTGGGTTTTAGGTTTCATGCTGCTTCTCCTGCTTGTTCGGGTAATAATGTTTTCATCGCTGTGATGATGGATCGTTTGTATGCCTCGCTGCCACCGGTGAACTGTTGACGGAAGTACATGTAGATCGCCATTGTGGTTTTCTCGATCTGTGCGGCTATCTTGGCCGATAGGGTGTATTCGCTGTAGAGTTCGGTCAATGACGTATAGAGCGCCTCGAACTCTTCTTGGGTTTCGGGGCTCACTCTCATAGCGTATGTCCGATCCATGCGGCAGAGTACAGGAACGAGATCCATGCTGAGGCTAGGGCGATCAGTGCGGCAACGAATTTGATAATCGCGAAGACATAATAACTTTCGGCGCGGAAGATGGTAGAATACGCAACTATCGTTAAGATAAAATAGACTAAACCGGCGATGGGTGATCCAAGCGATAACCCTAGCGGAACGAGGATCGTATGGAATACGGATTTTATGACGTTGCTTTGAGCGTGGTTGTTATCATAGGCTTTATCGGTGTTTGGCGAAACCCCGATAGCGTTAGAGAGTACTTTTGACATATTCGACTCCTTTATGATGCTATTTTATTGATAGCGGCGTATGCTGGGCGGTCTTCTACACCGTCCAGTGCTGATTTGATCTCTTCGATCACCCCTGCAAATGTGAAATATAAACCCTCCATACGGAGAGTCCCCTCAGGAGCGTTTGCGATAGCTCCGTTTAGAAATTCCAGTTTTGTAATGGCTGTTTTGATTTGTTCTATATGAGATGCCATGTGAGGCTCCTTATCTTCGTTTTTTAGAGATATCGATGGTATCTACAAAGTCGATAGCCGAGTCAAATTCTCGTGATGGGATTTCGGTGTAGTGATCGACGTTGAAATGCTCTTTTAGTTTTGAGAACACAGCGAGTTTTACGACTCCATCATCGAGTCTGAGTTCATCGGACAAATCTTTTGCATTGCTCAACACACGTTCATACAGTTTTTTACGCTGTGATGGTGTAAGGCGTTTATCACCGATAGAACCTTGCAATTCTGTGAGCTGATATCGGATCGCATCAAGGGTTTCGATCGTTTCGTATCTAAACCGGACATGCGCATCGTATTGGATTTTTTGGAATGCTTCCAAATCATCTATCTTTTTCTCAAATCGTTCGACCATAGCACTCACCTGATGTGGGACACTTGGGGCTTCACCTCGTGCGATTTGATCGAGTGGGGTATCGGATATGCCACGTTCTGCCCAGAATCGTTTTTCGATCTCGATTAGGTAGGTACGGACGATTTTGCCTTGAGGAGTTCGGGATACCATTGCGATGTGTTTAGCGGCATCGAGGGAGAGGGTATATTCGATACTTGTAGTCCCTCCGATTGCTCGCTCACCTTTTAGGGTGAACGAGGCATAGTCTACTCCCTTATCGAGTCCAAGGTTATTAATCTGCCCTTTGATCCAACTTGAAAAGTCTTTGCGTGCTCCGAGTGATGCGTGAAGCTCACGGGCGTTTACGGTTTTGATCAGCTCTGTGCCGATAACTTGGTCTTTAATGTGCAGTTCTATGATTTGCATAGGAACTCCTTTAATTAATTTTTTGTGTATCCATTCGGATGTTGTGAATATAACTAAGCAGGTAAGCACAAATTATTAAGTATTAATTCGGATTATCTTGATTGGTTTGATTTGTTACGTATTGAAACGATGCAGTGTTATTGGGCGAGGAGGTAGGCTTCGAAATGAGCGAGCTGTTGCTGCATGATTTTTATCCGTTCAAGATTCAACTGCGCGTCTATCGAGTCAATCTTGTTGGGGTGTGCAATCATTAGCTGCATGGCGAGTTTCGCCCCTGTTGGTAGCCCTCTGCGTTTCCATTCACTGATTGTTGACGGGAGAACTTCAAACATTCTTGCCAACTGTATCTGCGTGATACCTAGCACCCTGCATGTTAGTTCTATGCGGTCTTTGTCGCTCATGGGGTTTCCTCTTGTAATTAGGTTTTTGTGAATTATTCCATAACCGATAGGCAAAAGTTATTAACAATAAAGAGAGGTGGGGGATGATTGGGAATCTCTCTGTTTCAAGGAACAGATACATTTAATGTATCACAAAGAGAATAATAATACATATTTTATATTATGTCAATAGTAAACATATATAATTTGTATGATTTTGTTTGATTAGTATATGTATAATGTCTTATTGAACTGCTTTTTTGAGGAAATTTTTGAATTCTTGATACTCTTGTACCTGATTTTCGAGATCAATAGTGCGGAGGTAGAGTTCAATAGCTTTTTGGAGAGGTTCACTTAATTTTCCAGTAGATGCCGACTGACGTATAGAGCTTTCACCATACCCGATCCGCTCACCAAGCTGTGCGTAGGTGAGGCTATGATCCCGACAGACTTTTTTAATGAGGTTGAGTTCTTCGGACATGGGTGGTAGCTCCGTGACGGTAAATATATGCATGTTAATGCATTAATGTACGTCATTTTAGCGTAATGGGTCGTTAATAATTATTAACTATGTTTTTAGTCGCACCATGATTTTATAATCTCTTCTTTTATGTCATCCCAAAACCAAACAAATAGAGCTGAAGCGATCAGTAAAATATAAATATGCGGTATAGATGGGTCAAAATGTATCATGTGGGTCGCTATAGTTGGCTCTCCATCTAAGTATGCACCATGACCATCATATTCTACAGTTCCATATCCTTCTTGGATAATTTCATCATCTTGTATTATAAATAATGGAATAGAGGTATACCACGATGAAAATATAAGAAACATTGGGGCTTTTGTGGTATTAAATAATGGGCAAAGCTTCTTTTTCCATAAATATAATAATCCTATTACACCCATAATATGTATTGCAGAACCTATACGAAGCCATATTTCTTTATACGAACCAAATAAGTTACTAAAACTCATAAAGGTTCCACCAAATAAGAAGAAAATAACGGTGAATGCTGATACAGTATATAAACCTATTTTTATCCGATATGCATACATTTTCATCAAAATCCTTTTTAAAGTTATCTCTCAGAGCCTCTACAAGGCACGAATGTATCTTAGGTAGGGCAATGGTGCATCAATATCGTTTCTACGTTCTCACGTATTATACCACGCTTCTCACCGCGCACAAACCGCCGCCCCATTTGTGATTTTTTTACCCCTTCCTCATCCGACACCGCGCCCCATTTGAAATTTTTTTGGCTGATTTTTAGGCTTTATCGGAACGATTCTTATCAATTAAGTAATAACCCCCGAGCTTTTTCTCTGTTTTTTGGACGTAAACGTGGGTTCCGGGTGAAAAAAAGGACGAGTCCAAGTGTCCAATTCCAAAGATGGAGGGAGAGGATTTGATCGGGTAATGAAGTTGGGATGATCCGCCGGCGGATTGATTAAAAAAGCTGTCACGCTATGGGTAAAAGAACGTATGGTTCTGCAACCTAAAAGCTTAGAACCCCACTATACACAGCGTTTTATTACATGGTATTGTCACGTTTTACTAAATTCGTGCCTAAATCGTGGTAGAAAATTGGTAAATCGGTAGGAAAGTGTCATATTTTATTCGGATCACAGCCCTGTAAAAAAAGGCATATTGGAAATAGGAGGGGGGCAATTCCCCCACGCGGGCGGGCGTATATACACCCCATTCCATAAATGCACCATTCTATAAAAAATTTCAAAAAATTCTACAGATTAGTCCAGCTATGCATGAAAAAAAATTTCAAATGGGGCGCGGTGTCAAAGTGCCAAAATGGCACGTTAGAAACATGGTTAAAGTGCCAAAATGGCGTTTTTAAAGTGTCATTTTGGCGTGTCTCTTACTATAATAAGAAAGATTAAGTATCTTTATTGTGTTTTCTCTCTTCTTTTAAATGAGTTTTCCACGATTGTAAACGACAACAACGCGACCAATCACCTCTACTTCACTGCGATTTACATCAAATTGAGGGTAATAAATGTTATCTGATTTTAGCAGCACTTGATCAGGGGTAGACGGGTCGTTGAAAATTCGTTTGATCATCTTCTCGCTTCCGGTCCTAACGAGATAAATTTTACCCGACTCTATTCCATGATCATTGATATCAAAGAGCATAATACCTCCGTTTAGGATTGTACCTTCCATAGAATCATCATCTGCTCCAACTGCATTGAGGGTATGGCCATCTCTGAGCAGCTCTGGGTAATCATTCTTTGGGAGAACAATATACGATACCGATCCGGGGTGTTCTGGCAATGAATCAGGGATTGATTTGATATTTTTGAAATATGGGACAATAATCATTTTTGTTTCATCTATGTCTGATCTATCACTTTCAAAAATTATCTTTCCATTCAGCTCTCCGCGAATACCGGTAAAGATAAAGTCTGAACTTATACCGCGTTCACGACAGATGGTAATGATTTTTTCATACGGTAGTGAGTCGCGTGTTTTTCGCTCAGAGTAAGCAGCATTTGACATTCCCATATATTTTGCCATTTGCTGATCTTCAGTAAAGCCCAATTCATTTTTAAGTCTTTCCATGACTTCGGAAAATATTAACTTCATTTCGGATTATCCTAATTAGAGTTTAAGTTTAATGATGACATAATTCAACCTTAACTTGATTGACATGTATTATTATACAACAAAATCACAATTAAAAGGGCTATAAGTTGCAAAAATCCGAAATATACTTAGCAGCACTTGCAAAAGCCAAAGTAGCATTCAATGCTCGAAGTGATAAAGCATTGGCAGAAATCCTAGAATTAGATCGGACTGCAATAGCAAAAGCAAAATTAAGAGGAACTGCCCCAGTGAAAAATCTTGTTGAGGCTTGTATCAAGCACCAAGTAAGCATCGATCATATCTTCGGCATTACTCCTAAATCGAGCGAATAGATGCTATCCACGACGATCCACAACGATATCAGGGCAGAACTAGGGCTGAGTGTAGATGAGTACCTCATAGCCGCCGCAATCGATTTCTATGCGTACTCTCCTTATAACGAAGAGCCTTGGGCATTTAAAAAGTCTAAAGAGATCGGGGAATTATTCAATTTTTCGAGCCGAACTATGGTTCGATCAGTTGATACTCTCGTTTGCACCGGTGTCGTTGAGAAGTCAGGACACTTCAAGATGCGAACTACCAAGCTCTGGAGAGAGATTCACAGTCTCAAAAAAATCGCAAATGGGGCGGCGACTCCTAAGAGCGGTGAAAATCCGCCGGCGGATTCTGCTCCGCGCAAAGAGTATGAGGCCAAGATGAGTGAATTGGATCATGCAAACTGGGTCATATTTTGGGAACTCTACAAAACTATCAACTACCGAGACCGCGAAAATTCATGCAAAGTGTTCGCAAAATTCTCAAAACACTTCAATGAAATCATGTTTGGGCTTCGCCACTATATATCCGACCTATCAGAAAAGCCTTGGCAAGAGGCAAAACTCGCCTCATCTTGGCTCAATGCAAAGAGATGGATGGATTACGAGGGTAAAGAAGAGCCCAAAAAAATCGCAAATGGGGCGGCGGACGTGAAGAGCCCTATGGATGAGTTCCGGATCAAGTGTCTGAAAACAATGCATGACCTCTTCGATGGCGGTAAGGCGGATCGGTTCGATATCGAAGGGGAAGAGTTGGAGCATGGATTTAGCGATATCGAGCTCAAAGCGATCCGTGATTTAGGCGGTTTTTCGGTTGTTATGAAAACATGCTCTGATGGGGATTTTGCGGTTAAGTTGAAAGCTGTTTGGAAAGGAATAGAATGAAAATTAAAAAAGAAACACCTTGGGATTGCATTGGATTTCAGTTCATGACTGGTGATAGAGATGAGTATCCAAAAAATAAACTTGTTTTGTTTTTACCTTGGGGTCATTACTGGATCTATTTTGATAAAGAGTATATCAAACCATTCAAATATGACTATTTTAATTCCTACTCAAAAGAAACATATCCTCAGTACGCTGAACGAGAATTTGGAATAACTATCTCAGATGGTCATTTTTTGCAAATCAAATATGGGAAACAAGAAGGATTTTCAAACGGGCTTAGTTGGAGCAATATAAAAGAAAATAGATGGTCATGTTTTTTGCCTTGGAAAGAAAAAAAACATATTTATCGTCATTTCCTAACTCTTGATAGAAAGTTATGGTGTGATGTAACAAGAGCATATGCTTCATGGGAAATTAAACAGATTCAGCCAAATAAAAAATTTGACTTTCTTGATTTTGATGGAGAAAAAATTACTGCATCATGTACCGTTGAACAAAGAAGATGGGAACATGGTGTTGGGTTTTTCAGATGGTTAAAATATTTTAACAAACCAATCATCTCAACGTCTCTTGATCTTCATTTTAGTGCAGAAGTTGGAAAACGTAAGGGGTCATGGAAAGGTGGAACTATCGGGCATAGTATAGAAATGCTCGATGATGAAAGCGTACAAGAGTGTTTCATTCGGTATTGTCAAAAAGAAAA